>JABDJF010000321.1 GCA_013002645.1 Myxococcales bacterium | reverse complement strand
GTGGCAGACTTTGTAAACCGCCTTGGAGATCGGCATCTCCACGCCTTCCCGAGTCGCGAGTTGGTGAACCGCCATCGAGGTGCGGTACCCCTCGGCGACCGCCTTTTGGGAGCTGACGATCTCGCGCGCGGTCTTGCCGCTGGCCAGCTGCAGGCCGAGTTGACGGTTTCGCGACAGCTCACCGTTGCAGGTGAGGCTCAGGTCGCCGACCCCGGCGAGGCCGAGGAAGGTAAGCGGGTTGGCACCGAGGGCGACGCCCAAACGCGCCAGCTCCGCCAGGCCACGCGTCATCAGCGAAGCCACTGTCGAGGCGCCGAGGCCCAAGCCGTCTGCGGCGCCGCAGGCCACGGCAATGACGTTCTTCAAAGCCCCACCCAGCTGGACCCCGACGACGTCGTCGCTTGCGTAGACGCGAAGAAGCGGCGAATGGAGGACCTCCTGCACGCCCCGGGCCGTGTCGATATCGGCCGCAGCGAGGCTGACGTCTGCCGGCAACCGCGAGGCGATGTCTTTTGCGAAGCTCGGACCGGAAAGGTAAGTAGCTGATGGCGCGTGCTTGGGAATGGTGTCCGCGAGCACGTCGCTCATGAGCGCAAGGCTTTCTCGCTCGATGCCCTTGGCCGTCGAAGTGACGAGCGCCCGGGGCGGCAGATGCGGTGCGGCCTGGGTGGCGACGCTGCGCATGAAGCTCGACGGTACCACCAGCAACACCAAATCGGCCCCTTCCAAGGCGGTTGCCATGTCGTTGGTGAAGAGCAGATCCTCCGGCGTCGGGAAGCCCGGAAGGTAGGCCGTATTCTCGCCTTTGGCCGCGACGCGCTCGGGGAGCCCGTCGTCGTAGGCCCAGACGCGCGTCTGGTGACCCAGGTGATGAGCGTAGAGGGCCAGCGATGTGCCGAATGCCCCCGCGCCTAGGACGCTGACGTTGGTCATGGGGGGAGTTAACGCCTCCGTCGCGCGCGCGTCAACTCAGACCCGTTCGAAGCTTTGTACCAGGAGGGTTCCCATGGGGAAGGGGTTGGCTTCCTCGAGCCGGTGAAGGGCCTTGGCCAGCCGCCAGCTTGCGAGCGCGAGCCAGGGGGAGAGCACGAAGAGGGTGCGCGTCGACAGTAGGCGAAAACCCGTCTCCTCGCCGAGTGCTCGAAGCGACCGCGGGTGGTAGCCGGCGACATGTTGCTCGCCATCCATGGTCGGGACGAGGCGGAGGCGATCGAGGGACCACTCGAGCGCGGGCCAGTAGCTGCGCATGTTCGGGGTGGAAATGACGAGCCGGCCGCCCGGTGCGAGGAGCCGATGGAAGGTGCGCAAGACGGCGCGCCCCTGCTCGGGATGGATGTGCTCGATGACCTCGAGGCAGGAGATCCGCTCGAAGGTCGACGACTCGAAGGCGAGCTCATCGACCAGGCCGTGCCGGAAATTGAGATTTGAGCGCCGAAACTTCTGCTGCGCAAAGGAAGTCGCCTCGCGGTTGCCGTCGACCGCGGTGACCACTGTGCCGTCGACCGCAGCGACCATGTCCGCGAACACCCCGGACCCGCAGCCGACGTCCAGCACTCGCATCGAAGGGCCCACCCCGAGCATCTCGAGACAGACCTCGAAGCGGGTCTGGTGCCAGAACCGTTGGGGTGCGCTGCCCGCAAACGCCGCTTGGAACTGGTAGTTCCCGGGGATCTGGATGGCGTCGCCCAGCCGACGCTCGCTACTGGTCATGAAGAGTCACCTTGCGTGGCGCCGCGTTGGCCCGGGGTGAGCTGTCGATTGTTCGCTGAACCGGCAGGAGCGGGCGATAGCGACCAAACAACTGATTGAGCCGGATGGCGCCGAGATCGCGCACCATGGCCGCACCGTCTCGCAGGACGTTGACGGTCGAGGTCTCGTTGCATCGCAGGCGCACCGGCAGCCGCTTGATGTCGTAGTTCCGCTTGAGCGCGATGTAGAAGAGCTCGACATCGAAGGCGAAGCGGTTGATTCGCCCGACGCCGAAGAGATCTTCGGCGACATGATCTCGAAACCCTTTGAGCCCGCACTGGGTGTCGAACCAGCCTCCTGCGACCAATCGGCCGACCACGGTCGAGTACACGTGACTCGCTGCGCGACGAAACCACGGCACGTGCAAGTAGTAGCTGGATTCGTCGAGTGTTCGGTCCCCGGCGGCGAAATGAAACTCTTTGAAATCGAGATACCAGAGCATCGCCTCGATGTTGGCGAGCTCATACGGGATGTCGATGTCGGTGAAGAAACGGTAGCGCCCCGTCGCTGCGAGCATGCCCCGGCGAACGGCGGCACCCTTGCCCTGGTTCTTTGGGTTTTCGAGGTAGTGGCAGCCCAGGCTTTCGGCGACCCGCTGCGTGTCGCCGCCATCCTTGCTTCCGTCGTCGACCAAGATGACTTCGTGGTGCAGACCGACGGTGCGCAAGTACTCGAGGAGCAATGGAACGTGCCGGCGGGCGGCTTCGGCTCCTCGGTAGCTCGGTAGAACGAAACTCACGTCGACCGACATCAATCCCTCCGCTCACAACTTGCACGCTGAAACTCAGCAGCGGCCGGGTAGCTCGGGTTGATTTGCAGCGCTCGCTCGACGCTTGCACAGGCCGCTTCGTATTCCTTCATGTTCATCTGAGCCACCCCCAGATTGTACCAGGCGCGGAAGTGCATCTGTCCACTCTCTGCAAGGGCCTGCTCGAACGCCCCCGCTGCTGCCTCGAATTCTCCGGTGTTCAGGTAGGCGACGCCCAGGTTGTTGAGGGCTCGCAGATTCGAGGGCTGAAGCGCGACGGCGCGTTCGAACAGCACGATCGCCTCCGGCCACTGCCCGCCTGTCGCGTAGCTATGACCGAGCCGGTAGTGGGCCATCGAGCTCTGGGGCGCGGTCGCCACCGCATGTCCATACAAGGATCGATTGTCCTTCCAGGTGCCGACCTGCACGATCGTGACCACGAGACACATCGCCCCCCAGAGGATTCCGGCAGCGCCTAGCACCGTACGAAGTTTGCTGCTCTGGCGCGCGGCGACGGTGACCAGAGAGGCGAGCGCGACGGCGAAACCTCCGAGCGGGAGGTAGCTGTATCGATCGGCGACGACGCCCATCACGACGACCACGACGACCGACGGCCCGAGCAGCACCAGCATCCACGTTAGGCCGCTCGCAACGCTGCGAGACGTCTGAGACCAACCTCGGCGAAGGCGGGTCACAACCCACGCGGTGAGCACGCCGAGCGCGAGCCAGCCCGGGATCACGTAGCTCGCATCGTAGAGTCGCTCGGTGCAGAGATCGAATGGAAGCAGCGCGATTCGGAGATAGCGCAGAAAGACGCCGGGCAGGGCAGTGAGGGCAAGCGCGCCGGTTCCACCTTCGGCGACGCCGCCGACCGCAAATCGAAGCGCGAGATACGCCACGATCGCCGCGACCCAGACGGTCAGAACGATGCCTTGCGCTCGAAGCCGCCCCCGGGCGAACGCGACGCCGGCAAGCGCGATCGGCAAGCCGAGGTAGGCTTCCTTGGAAAGCAGCGACGCCAAGAGGCAGGCCGTCCCCGCCAGCAGCCAGAGACCTCGTCGTCGCCCGGCGCCGGTCCG
>JABDJF010000266.1 GCA_013002645.1 Myxococcales bacterium | reverse complement strand
AGGCCATGGACCGAACGCAGAAGTGGTCGATCATGTCGTCGCGAGAGGCGCTGCTGGACTACGGCTATCCCGAGCGACCGCTCGACGGCGATCGAACCGCCGTGATCCTCGGGAACGCGATGGCAGGCGATCAGCATTACAAGACCGCGCTTCGCATCTACTTTCCCGAGTTCACCCGTGAGCTCGACGGCGCGCCCACCTTTCAGGCACTTCCGGACGACGTCAAGGCCGCGATCGTCGACGAAACGATGGGACGGGTGCGGGAGCACTTTCCGAGCATCAGCGAGGACACGATGCCCGGCGAGCTTGCGAACATCATCGCAGGCCGCGTGGCGGCGGTTTTCAACTTTCATGGCCCCAACTTCACAGCGGATGCGGCTTGTGCATCGGCGATGGCCGCCTTCAGCGCTGCCATCTCGGGGCTCGAAGAGGGGGACTACGACGCGGTCCTCACCGGCGGCATCGACAGCAACATGAGCGCGCCGAGCTATACGAAATTCTGCAAGATCGGCGCGCTCTCGGCGACCGGAACGCGGCCCTACGACGAAGGCGCGGATGGTTTCGTGATGGGCGAAGGCGCCGCGGTGTTCCTCTTGAAGCGCTTGGAGGACGCGGAAGAAGCCGGGGACAAGATCTACGCCGTGGTTCGGGGAGTTGGCGGGTCGAGCGACGGGAAAGGCAAGGGAATAACCGCGCCCAACCCGATCGGACAGAAGTTCGCGATCGAGCGTGCGTGGGCGCATGCCGGTGAGGATCCTGCGACGGTTAGCTTGATCGAAGGCCATGGAACCTCGACGCGGGTTGGGGACGTGGTCGAGGTGCAGAGCATGGTCGATGCCTTTGCCAATGCGGGCCTGCCCAACTCGAGCATTCCGATCGGCTCGGTGAAGTCGAACATCGGTCACCTCAAGGGAGCGGCCGGCGCTGCCGGCATGCTCAAAGCCGCCCTTGCGCTGCACCACAAGCAATTGCCGCCGAGCATCGGGCTCGAAACGCCAAATCCGAAGATCGGCTTCGGCAACATTCCGTTTTACGTCAACACCGAGCTCAGGCCCTGGGACGACTTCAAAGAAGTTCGGCGAGTCGGCGTCAGCGCATTTGGTTTCGGCGGCACGAATTTCCACGCCGTGCTCGAAGAGCACGTGCCCGGGAGAATTCAAAGCAAGAGGCGGAGCTCGGTGGCAGTGCCTTCCGGCTCACCCACGCCGTCAGCAACCGGCGCCGTTGCGATGGCCGACAAGGCTCCCTTGCGCGGTTCGCTGCTGCTTGGCGCGAGCTCGACGGCCGAGCTGGCGATCAAGCTCGATGCGGTGCTCGAAGACGCGAAAGCGGGGCGTACCGCCGATCGCCAGCCGCCCGCCGCTTCGGATCTCGGGGCCGCTCAAAGATTGGCGATCGACTTCGGCGACGCGACCGAGCTTGCCAAGAAAGCCACGAATGCTGCGAAGGGGCTTCGCGCCGACAACGCGGCGATGTGGAAGGCGCTTCGGGCTCAGGGCATCTTTTACCGAACGGGCGCCGCCCCAAAGACGGCGTTCCTCTATACGGGCCAGGGCTCGCAGTATGTGAACATGCTCCGAGAGCTTCGCGAGGTGGAGCCGATCGTGGCCGACACCTTCCGAGAAGCCGACGAAGTGATGAAGCCGCTCCTCGGCCAGCCGCTGAGCGAGATCATTTTCGTCGATCCAAACGACGAGGCGGCCATCGCAGAAGCCGACAAAGCGCTTCGGCAGACCGCGATCACTCAGCCGGCCGTGCTCGCAACCGACCTTGCGCTGACGCGATTGCTCGCCGCCTACGGCACGACGCCGGACATGGTGATGGGACACAGCCTCGGGGAGTATGGAGCGTTGGTCGCTAGCGGCGCGTTCGGCTTTCGCGAGGCGCTCGAGGCGGTCAGCGCCCGTGGACGGGAGATGACCAAGGTTTCGGTCGACGACAACGGCTTGATGGCCGCCGTCCTCGCGCCGATCGACGACGTGCGGGCAATCGTGAGCGCGGTCGATGGATACGTCGTCATCGCCAACATCAACAGCTCCGGCCAGTCGGTGATCGGTGGTTCGACGCCGGGTGTGACGGCGGCGATCGAGGCGATCACCAAGGCCGGTCACCAGGCGATTCCCCTGCCGGTCAGTCACGCGTTCCACACCGAGGTCGTCGCCCCTGCAAGCGGGCCACTCAAGAAGGAGATCGCACGGCTCGGCATCGAATCCCCGAAGATTCCAATCGTCTCCAACGTCACCGGGGAGCTCTACCCGATGGGGCCAAACGTCGCGGAGGAGATGATCGAGCTCCTGGGGCGGCAAATCGCCTCGCCGGTGCAATTCGTGAAAGGGCTCGAAACGCTATACGACGCAGGCGCGCGGGTGTTCGTCGAAGTGGGTCCAAAGTCGGCGCTTGCGCGATTCGCCGAAGACGTGCTGGGCGGCAAGTCCGACACCTTGTCCTTGTTCACGAACCACCCGAAGCTCGGCGACGTTCCCGCGTTCAACGCGGCGCTCACCGGGCTGTACGCCAGCGGGCACGGCGCAGCCAAGAGCGAGCGCAGGATCGAAGAGCTGAGCAGCAACGGAGCACCCGCGCGCAAGGCTGCACCGCTGGCGACGGCACCTCCTAAGCCCGTTGCAGCTCCGTCGCGGCCGGCGCCTCGGGCGGCGTCGTCCGGCGGGGGCAGCGACCGCTATGCCCAACTCGGCCGCCTCTTCGCGGATTTCCTCGACCAGGGGATGGCGGTCTACCGCGGCGGGACGACCGTCGATTCCGGAGAGCCTGTGGTCGTCACGGGAGCAGCCATTGGCTTGCCCGGCGGGAACCGGGTGTTCGCCGATGAGAACGTCGACCGCATGCTGCACGGTCAGAGCTTCATCGATGCGATCCCGGTTGGGCTTCGCCGTGCAATGGCCGACAAGAAAATCACCCGCCTCGTGAAGTCCGAGAAAGGCGGGGCGCGCTTTGAAACGATCGATTCGCCGGCCGAGGTGATCAAGCTTGCCGGCCGCGGCGGTGACATCGCCCTGTCGAGCGATTTCGGCATTCCCGAGGAGCGCGTCGCCGCGATGGACTCGACCACGCGAATGGCCGTCGCGGCGGGCGTCGAAGCGATGCGAGACGCCGGAATTCCGCTCGTGATGCACTACAAGACCACCACCAAGGGAACGAAGCTTCCGGACCGCTGGGGATTGCCCGTGGCGATGCAAGACGAGACCGGGGTCATCTTCGGTTCGGCATTCCCGGGGGCCGACATGATGATGGGCGAGGCACGGCGATACTTCGAGAGCGAGACGCAGGAGAAGCTACTCGATGAGCTCCGTAGCCTGCGTGCACGCTTGGCGAGCAACGGCGGCAGCCCGATTGGCGCAGAGATCGACAGGCGAATCGACGAAATCGAGAACGACCGTCAACGCGACCCGTACATATTGGACCGGCGTTTCGTGTTCAAAACGCTGTCGATGGGCCATTCTCAGCTCGCGGAGTACATCGGAGCGCGCGGGCCGAATACGCAGATCAACTCGGCCTGTGCCAGTGGAACGCAGGCCGTCGCGCTGGCCGAAGATTGGAT
>JABDJF010000240.1 GCA_013002645.1 Myxococcales bacterium | reverse complement strand
GAATGGAGGGGCTCGGAAAAAGGCGCGATGTGGGGCGGAGGCGACGCCGCGTGTGCCAATCCGCAAGACAGCAGCCACCGCGGATTGGCGCATGCGACGAGGCTCGGCTTGCGTGGCCTCAGGCTTCAAGCCCCTCCGGCCACCTCTGCAAGCCGAGCCGTTCGACGCAGGCCCATGTCGCGCTTTTTTCCGCGCCCCGCTATGAAGCCGAGCCGTTCGACGCAGGCCCGCGTCGCGCTTTTTTCCGCGCCCCGCTATGACCGTCAAACGTGCGCCACGTTCTCAGCCGTGCCCACGCTTTCCGTCGACGGCTCAATCGACGCCGGCAAATGCTTCGACTCGATCAGGCTCATCGCGCGTTCGGCAAGCGTCGTAATCGTCAGCGACGGGTTCACGCCAGGGTTCGCCGAAATCGCCGAGCCATCGATCACATACAGCCCCGGATAATTAAACACCTCGTGCTTGTGACTAATCACGCCCGTCTCCGCCGAGTCGCCCATGCACGCGCCGCCCAAAATGTGCGCCGTCGACGGCACACCCAGAAGCGTTTCCGTCATCAGCGTCGTCGTCACGCCGTTTACCTTGTCGGCAAAGCTCTCCGCGAGGTCGGTCGCCTCTTCCATGAACGCCGACGGAGCCTGGCTCGGGTCGTCCACCTCGGTGACCAGCGCGCGGCGATACCCAGTCCGCCATTCACGCCCGAGCTTCATCTTCAGCGTGCCCTCGAGCGAGCGCATGTAGAGCAGGACCTGAGAGTGCTTGGCCAGGTCGCTCACAAAAAGCGCCTTCAGCCATCGCACCGGCTGGCGCATGAAGGCCGCGATCCCGCCCCAAATTCGCGAGAGAATCGTCGGCCCCGGCGCGTGCGGGGAGAGCAAGGTTCGGAAGAAGCCGGACCCTGCGCCGTAGCGCACCGGCTCCATGTGACTGTGCTCGTCGGTGTGCAGAATCGACGTGATGGCGACGCCCTTCGAAAAGTTGGTGCCCTTCTCGGGTGAGACGACAGCGATCAGCGATTCGCTATTGGAGCGAACAAAGTCGCCGACGCGGTCGGACAGCTTGGGAAGGCCCGCCGGGTCTTCCTTCATTTGAAGGAGAAGTGGCATCGTGCCCATCACGCCCCCGGAGAGGACGACCCGGTCTGCCGTGACGGCGTCGGCGCCGCTCTTCCTGAAGGTCCGCTTGGTCTCGCCCCGGTAGCCGCCGCCGTCACGCGGCCGTATGGCAGTGACTTCGGTCTCCGGTCGCACTTCGGCGCCGTTCTTCTCAGCCAAGTACAAGTAGTTCTTGACCAGGGTGTTCTTCGCCCCGATTCGGCAGCCCGTCATGCAGGCGCCACAGAAGTTGCAGCCCACGCGGTCGGGGCCTTCTCCTCCGAAGTACGGGTCGGGCACCTTCTTGTTGGGCTCGCCGAAATACACGGCGACCTCGGTCGGGTGGCAGTGCTCTTCGCGACCCATGTCGCGCGCGATTTCCTTCATGACTCGGTCGCCCATGGTCTCGAGCGGATTCGGCGCCGCTCCGAGCATCCGCTTGGCGGTCGCGTAGTGCGGCGCGAGCTCGGTCTCCCAATCTCTGAGATTGCCCCAGGACCCTCCCTCGAAGAACGGCGACTTCGGCGTCGGCAAGGTATTGGCGTACACCAGCGAGCCACCGCCAACCCCGACGCCGTGAAGCACGGTCATGTGCTTCATGAACGACATCTGAAAGATCCCCTTGAGACCGAGCATCGGGTTCCACATCCAACGCTTCAAATCCCAGTTGTTCTTCGGGAAGTCGTCGTCTTCGAAGCGTCGCCCCTTCTCGATGACGAGGACTTTGTACCCTTTTTGCGTGAGCCGGTGTGCGGAGACGCTGCCGCCAAAACCCGACCCGATGATGACCCAGTCGTAGTGCTCTTCGCGCATGCGGCTATTCTAGGCCGCAGTCGTCTTGAGATCGAGCCGGCTCAGTTTCCAGCGCCGCCAATCGAGCGATGCATGCCGATCAGGGTCAGGAGCTCCATCCGCGCCGCTTCATCCTTCAAAAAGCAGCCCGTCAGCCGGCTGGTCGTCGTCCAAGAGCCGGGCTTTCGAACCCCCCGGTAACACATGCAGAAGTGCTGGCACTGGAGGATGACCGCCGTGCCCTGGGGCTTCAGGGTCTCGTTCATCGCGTTGGCGATTTGGGCGGTGAGCTTCTCCTGGACCTGGAGCCGCTTGGCAAAGGTGTCCACGACGCGGGCGATTTTGGAAAGGCCCACGACCCTGCCGTTCGGGATGTAGGCCACGTGTGCTTTGCCCACGAAGGGCACCACGTGATGCTCGCAGTGGCTGTAAACCTCGATGTCGCTCACCAGCACCAGCTCGTCGTAGCCCTCGACCTCGGTAAACGTTCGCGACAGATGCGCTTCTGGGTCTTCCTGATACCCACGAAACTGCTCCCGGATCGCGCCAAGCACCCGCTTCGGGGTATCGATCAGCCCTTCGCGGTCGGGGTCGTCGCCGAGGTAGCCGAGCAGCTTCCGGACGCATTCTCGGGCCTCTTCTTCGCTCATTTTTTCGGTCATTGCAGTGGGGGCACCCTTGTGCCGGCGGAGGTCCCCGTCAAGCGCGCTCCGGCGCTTTCAAGTCACGCGCTTGGAGATCCGCCCGCGCGGCGTTCCGGCCAGCCGCGTCGTGCCGCCGGGGCGTCGAATCGAACGGTGGAGCGACTGGCGCGGGTAAAGCCCTTCCTTTCGCGTCCGCCGGCCATGCTGCGCATGCGCCTCAGGGGACGGGTCGGCGACCTGGCGCTCGCTGAGCACGGGCAGGCCGCCGAGCGCCCTCCCTTCGGCAGGCTTGGCCTCGATGGGCGGCGCCTCCGATGCAGGCGGCGCGTCTTTTTCGGCGTAGACCTCGCCGCGCGCGGCTGCACCCCCGGCGCGCCGGCCCGAGTACACGCAGTCTGCAATCGACAAACCGCTCACGTACTGCCGTGAGCAGACGCCCAGCGCATTTCGTCCTGCCGCATACAGGCCTGGAATCACGCCACCGTGTTCCCCCATCACCTGGCCGGTCCGCTCGTCGACCACCAAGCCCCCCAACGTGAGCGTCGGGCATGGGAAGCGCCTGCTCTTGATGCCCGCGTCGATGGCGAAGTACGGCCCCTTACGCATCGCGTGCATCTTCTCGGGGTCTTTGCCAAAGCGATCCGGAACCTTGCCTTCGGCGGCGTCGTTGTACTCGTCGAGCGTCCGTCGAAGCGTGTCCACCGGCACCTTCGCCACCTTCGCGAGCTCTTCGACTGTCTTCGCCTCTTTGCTGTTGAACCACAGGTTCAAGAGCGCCGGCGCCCGTTGAAACCACTGCGCCTTGCCGGGCTTACACTGCTCGCGGGCGAGCTTTTTGAGCTCGCCGTTGATGACGAGAAGGGCGACCCCGCCGTTGTGCTCGACCATCGCCTCGCCCACCGCGGCGCCGTACATGAACTCGTTGATGTAGCGATCGCCGTGCTGATTGAGAATCATCCCCCTGGCGAAGGCCTCGGGTGGGTTGATGAATCGCCACGCCGAAATTCGATCCATGAGGTCGGCCTTGCCGCCGACGCTCTGCCCGAGGAGGATGCCGCTGCCGTTGTCCGACGTTGTCCCGAGCGGCATGCCCGTCCGGTATTTCGGGGCGATTTCCTTCACCATCGCGCGGTTGTAAATGAAGCCGCCGGCCGCCAGGACCACGCCCTTCACCGCACGGATGCGCTTGACCACCGAGTGCGCGGCTTCGATTTGGAAGCAGCGCTCGCGTAGCCTCGCTGCCGTCTTCGGATGGTATTTGACGATGGCGATGCCGGCCTGGTGAAGGCGGCGGTGGAGCTGACTCCAAACTCCCTTTTCGACTTGCCGGTACTCGACGCCGAGCACCTGGTTGTTGCCGTCGACGACGAGGCGGGTCACCCGCGTCTCGTACGCGACCTCGATGCCGGCCCGCGCTGCGGCCTCGCGAAGCGGCTCGTAGAAGCTCTCGCCTGGGAGCCCGGCGCCCTTGGCACGGTGCCCGCGGG
>JABDJF010000230.1 GCA_013002645.1 Myxococcales bacterium | reverse complement strand
GGGTCAGAAGATCTGGACCTCGGGTGCGCAGTACTCGGACTGGTGCTTCGTACTCTGCCGGACCGATGCGGAAGCGCCCAAGCATCGGGGCATCAGCTGCATTCTCGTTCCGATGAAACAGGACGGTATCGAGGTGCGCCCGATCCGACAAATGGGCGGAAGCTCCGAGTTCGCAGAGGTCTTTTTCGATGGGGCCAAGGCGCAAAAGGACCATGTCGTCGGTGGCATCAACAACGGCTGGAAAGTGGCCATGGGCACCCTCGCCTTCGAGCGCGGCGCATCGACGCTTGGCCAGCAGTACCTCTTTCAGAAAGAATTCGAGCAGATCGTCGCTTCGGCCAAGGAATCGGGAGCTGCAAAGGATCCCATCTTCCGTCAGCGAATCGCGCAAGCCGCAATCGGCCTCAAGATCATGCGCGTCAACGCATTGCGAATGCTGGAGCACGAAGGCGCCGATCTGAGCCGCGAAGCCCTGATCAGTAAGCTTTACTGGTCCAATTGGCATCGAGACCTCGGAGAGCTCGCGATGGACCTGCTTGGCCCGGAGGCAGAGCTCCTCGATGGCCCGCCATATGAGCTCACGGCTATGCAGAAGTGGTATCTCTTCTCTCGCGCTGACACGATTTATGCGGGCTCGAATCAGATACAACGCAACATCATCGGCGAACGAGGGCTCGGGCTGCCGAAGGAGCCACGATGACCACGAAACCGACGTACGTTGGCGGGCACGGCCTGCTCGAAGGCAAGAACGTTCTGATCACGGCAGCCGCCGGCACGGGCATTGGCTTTGCAACGGCCATTCGCTGCGCGGAGGAAGGCGCCGCAGCGCTGGTCATCAGTGACATTCACGAACGGCGGCTCGGCGAGGCAGCCGACAAGATCGAGGGTGAGACGGGAGTGCGCCCGGGGACCGTACTTTGCAACGTCACCAAAGAAGACGAAGTTCAGGCGATGTTCGAGCTTGCGATTGAAGAGATGGGGCACGTCGATGTCCTGATGAACAACGCTGGGCTCGGCGGCTACGCCAAGGTCGTCGACATGACCGACGAACAGTGGAATCTGGTGATCGACGTGACGCTCAACGGGTGCTTTCGCTGCACCCGTGCAGCGCTCAAGCACATGATGCCCCGCGGCAGGGGCGCGATCGTCAACAATGCTTCGGTGCTCGGCTGGCGCGCTCAAGAAGGCCAATCGCACTACGCAGCGGCAAAGGCTGGCGTCATGGCCCTCACCCGCTGCGCGGCGATCGAAGCCGCCGAACGAAACGTCCGCATCAACTGTGTCTCGCCATCGCTCGCCCTACACCCGTTCCTCGAAAAGGTCACCCCCCCGGGCTTGCTCGAAGAGCTCCAAAAACGCGAGGCTTTCGGCCGCGGCGCCGAGCCATGGGAGATTTCCAACGTCATGGTTTTCTTGGCCAGCGACTACAGCTCGTACATGACCGGCGAGGCGCTTTCGGTATCGAGCCAGCGCGCTTGACGCTATGCCCGGCCTTTTCTGCTCTGCCAAGCGTCCGAGTAGCGCAACATGTACCCGCGAATGAGCGGCGCAAACATGTGAGCCAGCGGACGGGTGAATCGCGACGCTTTCCGCAAACGTGCGATGAATTCATCGAAGCTGATGCGCTGGTAGGCCAGGAGTGATTGGCTCTCGTCGGTGTCCATCCAATCGCAATAGTACGCACCGCTTCCGTACGCTTCGAGCGGGAAACGACCCACTCCGGTCGCTTCGAACACCGCGCCATAGAATTCGCCGAACGTCAGTCTGCAGCTTTCGCCGCCACCGATCATCAATGTCTTCCCGAGCGCGCCTCGACACTCGATCGCACGAACCTGCGCGAGCGCGACATCCTCCGGATGTACCCATTCGAGTCGCGTGTCAGGGTTGATGCTGAAGAGCAGACGAAAGACGCCCGGCGAGAGGTCTCCGGCGGCTGCTCGGACACCGACCGAAACGCCGATTCGAAAAATCACGTACGGAAGGCCTGACTCGCGAAGAAGTTTTTCGCACATGGCTTTGTTCGCCGAGTAGTTGTCGGTTCCGACGGCCTGGAGGTCTCCTGTGAGCGGCGGGCCGCCGGGCACTCGAGGGCCGCATACGGCCAATGACGATGCAAAAACGATGACGGGCGGCGCATTCATACGCCTCATCGCGTCAATCATGTTCTTGGTCCCGCCCACGTTGACCGCGTAGGCAAGCTCGCGATGAAGCTCCGATGCCGGCGCCAGAACCCCGGCATTGTGAATGATCGCATCGCAGTCCACGACTGCCGCCAAAACGTCAGCTCTAGACCGGATGTCACCCCATACGATTCGCACCCGGTCCTCGAACCGCCGCGCGGCCTTTCGGTTTCGCCGGTCCGAAACATCGAAGGCGATCACGGAATGTCCCTCGTTCAAGAGACGCTCGATGCCCTCTAGACCAAGCCGCCCGAAGGCCCCGGCGACCAAGACGCGCATCCGCGCAGGCTGACCTGCGGCAGCGCCCGCTTCAAATTGAAACACGTTCTTCTTCCTGATAGGGTCCCCGCGATTCGAAAAAGGGGCACAGGCCCCTTTTGTTGGGAGTTGCAAATGAAGCTCGGCCTAACCCTTGGATACGCCGGCCCGCAGTTGAACACGACCGTGCAGGGGCTCGTCGACATCGAGAAGATCTCCGAGGTCGAACGGCTTGGCTATGATTCGATCTGGACGGCGGAGTCTTGGGGCAACGACGCGGTCACGCCGCTTGCCTGGGTCGGATCGCAGACTTCCACGATCAAGTTGGGCACGGCCATCATGCAGCTGCCAGGCCGCTCGCCTGCAAACGCGGCGATGACCGCGATGACCATGGACATGCTCTCGAATGGGCGTTTCATCATGGGGCTCGGGACTTCGGGCCCCCAGGTCGTCGAAGGTTGGCATGGCGTCCCGTTCAACAAATCGCTTACGTGGCTACGCGAGTACGTCACCATCGTGAAACAGATTTTCGCGCGCGAAGCGCCGCTCGAGTTCGACGGCGTCCGCTATCAAATTCCGTATCGCGGGCCGGGCTCTTCGGGCCAGGGCAAACCGCTTCGCAGCATGATACGCGCGCGTGCGGATATCCCAGTCTTCACTGGCTCGATGGCTCCGAAGTCTCAGCAGATGTCTGCGGAAATCGCGGATGGCTGCTTGCTCACCTGCATGCATCCGGAACGCCCCGAAGTGTTGATGAGGAACTTCGAGCAAGGCTTCGCAAAGGCAGGCAACGGCAAAGGCCTGGGTAACTTCGACATCGCGCCAACGGTGGTCGTCATCATTGGCGACCCCGAGCACGCGATGACGCCTTGCAAGATGC
>JABDJF010000200.1 GCA_013002645.1 Myxococcales bacterium | reverse complement strand
ATCTCGGACGGAGCCCTCGGGGGAGGGCCGGAGCTAGATCTCTATCTCAGCGGCGCCCTTCCCCCAGGCGCGTACTCCGATGGCATGGCGATCTGGTCCTACCTCGACCGTGCTTCGACCTTTGCCGTCATCAGCCCTGCAACGCCGGACGGCAAGCTCGACGCCTGCGTTACAGCCGCCTATGTGGAGGCGCTCTTGATGAGTATCGACCCCGCGGAGGCGCGCACATGGCGGCGCGCGACCGCGGCCTGGCTCACCTGGGAGCTGACGGGGGAGTTCGGCTGCGATCACGCCCTGCCCCGGCAACAGGCGCAGCCCTATCGTTCTTGGGTCGCCGGCGCGGCGGGTGATGGGGCTGGTGGAGCGCTTCTCCTTTCGTATCTCTCGGCGCGTCACGACGCCGGTCCCGGGCAGTTCGTGCGTGACGTGTGGGGGCTCGCAAGCCAACGCACCTGGGAGGGCGTAGGCCTCCGGGCGGACCCGGATCTTTGGTCCGCCATCGAAACCGCGATCGGTCGCAGCGGAGATCGCTTGGTCGACAACATCGAGGAGCTGGCTGTCCTGCGGTGGTTCGTCGGGCGTGACGATCGGGTCGACGCTCTGGTCGCATCTCTCGACCGCGACGCGACGGTGCCGATATCGAGAGAAATGAAGCGCCTGCCGACGCGAGTGGTGGCATCGCAGCCGCTGGCGACGTTCGGCAGCGCCTATTTGACCATGGACGCGAGCACCTGGGGCAAACACCGGCGCATTCGCGCGTGGCTGCAGGGCGAATACGGTGTCCGCTGGTCCTTCGTCGCGGTTCAGCTCGACGGCCGCGGCCGCGAGATCCGGCGCATCGCTGCACCGCACAGCGGCACGACCCCGCGGGCGTACCTGCCGATCGAGCTCGACGAAGCGACGCGGAGGCTCCTGTTCGTGGTGACCAACTTGGGGGACGGCTTGCCCGACGCCGACGAACCCGACGTCAGCGAACGAGCGTTCGAGCTGGTGATCGATCGTAGCGCTCCCTAGTTGCGGGGTCGGCGGCGGCGGCGCCTACGTCGAGAACGCGGCTCCGCATCGTAAACTGCGTCGGTGGGCTCGTTGGCCCACGAAGGGAGATCCTCGCCACGCGCCATGCGATCGAGCGCAAAGAGGGTCGCTGCATCGGCAAAGTACTCGCGTCGCGCAATCGATTGAATGCGCCCCGTTCGTAGACGGCGCTGTGCCATGATGAGCAGGCGAATACGGTCTTTGAGGCGGCGCGGCAGGGACAGCCGCAACGAAAGCTCCCGTACGAACTCCTCGTAGGCGACGGGGACATCGGATACGCCCTCGAGCGCCTCGTCGACCGGCCCCAGCAAGAGGGCGGCGAGCAATACGGCATCGCCAGGGAGCCGGTCCTCGGCAGCCAAGGCGTCCACCGCCTTCAAGCGGCCGAAGGTCAGCGACGCGCCTTCGAGCTCGTCGTCCAAGAAGGACGCCAGCTCAGGCAGGATCTCGCTCAACACGCCGACGTCCCAGGCGAGGAACACCGACCGATGGGCGGCGCCACCGCGCAGGAAACGAAGAATCTCCTCGAGTACGCGAGGTGCAGCCGCACGCCTGAGCTCGCTCCGCTGCCGGACCATCGCGTCGTAGACATCCGGATCGAGTCCCATGTCGAGGCGCGCGCTGAACTTGATCGCGCGAAGGATCCGAACCGGGTCTTCCCGAAAGCGAACGTTTGGGTCCCCAATCGTACGGAGCAGATGCTCTTCGAGATCTGCGACGCCACCCACGAAATCGATGACCTCGCCGCGTTCGACGTCGTAGAAGAGACCGTTGATGGTGAAGTCACGCCGAATCGAGTCTTCGTGCGGTTCGCCGAAGACGTTATCGTTGGTGATGAGAAGGTCGGTATCTTCGGCTTCGGTGATCGATTGCCGCGAGGGAATCAGGCGTACCGGATCCGGCCCTGCGCAGAGCGGAATCTTTTTCGCGAATTTCGGTTTGATGACCTCGTAGTGCTGCGAAGGATCGCGCCGGAAGGTGGCAACCTCGATGATCTTGCCGCCGGAGAACAAAACGTGCGCCAAGCGGAATCGACGTCCGATGACGCGGCAGTTGCGGAACAGGTCGCGGACTTCGTATGGACGGGCGCTGGTGGCAAGATCGAAGTCCTTTGGCTTCCGGCCAAGCATCAGGTCGCGCACACCGCCGCCAACGAGATAGGCTGTATGTCCATGTCGGTTGAGGCGGCGAATCACCTTCGCAGCATCTTGGTCAACGAGCCGACGCGGAATCGCGTGGGCGTAGACGATGGGCTCGGGCGGCTCATCATCGAGGGCGCCTCGAGCGGCGTCGTCTCGTCGACCGAAGTCAGAATCTATAACTCGGGTCATCGGTTTCCAATGCCCATGTGGGGCAAGAAGCAGTAACCGTCTTGTAGCAACAACCCACCCTGACGGCAATCTAAGACCAATGCTACGGTCTCCCAACAAAATGAACGAGTTGGAACGAATGGCGGGCAACGTGATTGTCTGCGGATTCGCGGGCAGCGAAGCTCCGCCCCAGATTCGCGCTTGGTTGCGCGATGAAGCCGTAGCGGGATTGATCCTCTTCAAGCGAAACATCGATGATTTGCATCAGGCCGCGGCACTGATCGCCTCTTGCCTAGAGGGAACCGATCCTGCGCGTCCGCTTCTGGTTTGCGTGGATCAGGAGGGTGGTCGGGTCGCCCGTTTCGGCGAGCCCGTCATTCGACTTCCGGCGATGCAAACGCTGTCTGAAGCCGCCGATGCTGGGCTTACGCGCGAGGCAGCACGGGTACTCGGAAGACAGCTGCGCGCAATTGGGGTCAACCTGGATTTTGCACCGGTGCTCGACGTCGACACCAACCCTGACAACCCCGTCATTGGCGATCGCGCGTTCGGACACACAGCTGGCGGCGTGATCGAGCATGCACTGGCCTTCGCGGACGGTCTTCACGCTGGAGGGGTCTTGTCCTGCGGCAAACATTTCCCGGGTCATGGCGACACCGATCTCGATAGCCACCTCGCGCTTCCAACGCTTCGCCACGGCCGTGGCCGCCTCGAAGCGGTCGAGCTTCGGCCCTTCCGCGCAGCGGTCGGACGATTGCCCTCTCTGATGACCGCACACGTCGTATTCGAAGCCGTCGACCCCGAGGTTCCTGCCACATTGTCGAGGCACGCGATCGCTGGGCTCCTTCGCAACGATATTGGATTCGAGGGGGCTGTGTTTTCAGACGACCTCGAGATGAAAGCGATCACCGACCGCTATTCGATCGAAGAGGCCGGGGTGCTCGCGATCGAAGCCGGATGCGACCTTCTCCTGGTTTGTTCGGACCTGGACGCCGCGGCCCGGCTCCGGCAGGCGGTCGCAGGCGAGGCCGACCGGAGCGAGCCGTTTCGAGCTCGGCTCGCCGAAGCCTGCACGCGCGCCAATGCGCTTCGCCGAGGGGTCCTCGAGCTGCCCCCTGCCATCCCGGTCGAAATCGCGCTAGACAGCGCCGACGCGCGTTCCGTGACGGCGCGACTTCAGCGACTCGCATGACCTCACCGCATCTCATATCAAGCGCACCTGCCGGCCTGGCGAGCTGAGGCTTCGTTGGAGATTTACGGCGACACCAGTGGCCTGAGTCCTTCGGAGACCAAGGCATTGCAGCGGATCTACCGGCGCAAGGTCCCGCTCGATCGACTGACGACACCGGAGTTGACCCGTGCGCTCGTCGGCGTCTCACATGCGACGGGGAGGCAAGTTGGGGTGCTCATCGACCGCCGCGGCGCGGTGCATCACGTCATCGTAGGAGATGCATCCAAGCTCATGTTGCCCGACCTGGGTCGTATGCGCGCCGGTGCCGGGAGGCTGCGGGGCCAGCGGCTGATTCACACGCACTTGCGCAACGAGCCGCTGAGCCGGGACGATTTGGTGGACCTCACGCGGCTCCACCTCGACATGGTGGTCGCGATCTGCTTGGCCCCCGGGGAGGAGCGGGCGCTCTGCCTGTACTACGGTCACAACTTCCCAGTCGTCGACGACAACAACGAGCCGCCGTTTCGAACCTTCGGACCCATTCCCTATGCAAAGGCTCGGGACAACCCCGCAGAGATCATCGCAACGCTCGAGCAAGAGTTTGCCCGAGCCGCGCGGGTACGTGGAGTTGCTGCCAAAGATGGTCGCGCCATCCTCGTCCACGTTTGCGACAAGCGAAGCGCCGGACAGGCAGAGGATTCACTTCGAGAGCTCGAGGAGCTCGCTCGCACCGCGGGCGTCGAGGTCGCGGATCGTGTGCTGCAAGTACGTGACCGGGTGGACCCTCGCTATGCCCTCGGCCGCGGAAAGCTGGAAGACGTAGTGATCAGGGCGATGCAGCTCGATGCGGAGACGCTGATCTTCGACCGCGACCTCCGGCCTGCGCAGGCCAACAACATCGCGCGAATGACCGACCTGAAGGTCGTGGATCGCACGCAGCTGATCCTCGACATTTTCGCCCAGCACGCCGAAAGCAGCGACGGCAAACTGCAGGTCGAGCTCGCGCAGATGAAGTACCTTCTGCCCCGCCTCGGGCAACGTGACGACGCTCTATCGCGACTGACCGGCGGGATCGGCGGCCGCGGGCCGGGCGAGACGAAGCTCGAAGTTGGTCGGCGCCGGGCACGGGAGCGTATCACGCGCCTCCAAGCACAGCTCAAGCAGCTTGGAAAGCAGCGAGAGCAGCGGCGGGCGCGACGGAAGAAGAGCGGGACCCCGACCGTCGCGATCGTCGGCTACACGAATGCGGGCAAGAGCACCCTCCTCAACGCGCTGACAGGAAGCGACGTGATCGCAGAGGACAAGCTATTCGCCACGCTCGATACGCGCTCGCGCACGACCCGGCTTCGCTCGGGACGCGACGTGATCATCACCGACACCGTCGGTTTCATCCGTGACTTGCCCAAGGATTTGTTTGCCGCGTTCCGAGCTACGTTCGACGAGACGCAAGACGCGGACCTCTTGCTGCACGTGATCGACGCATCGGACCCCTGCCGAAGCGAGCACGTGGAGACCACCGAAAAGCTCCTGGTCGACCTCGGGCTCGAACGAGTCCCGCGCATCCTCGTCTTCAACAAGTGCGACAAGCTGGATATGCCCTACGCAACCCTCGGTGATCGTGGAGTTCCGGTCAGCGCGCTGAACCGCAGCACCCTCGGCGTGCTCGAAGAGGCAATTGAAAGTCGCCTCGAGGTCTCGCACCCCATGCTGCAAGCGGACGGGCCTACTTCTTCACGACCGGCTTGATGCCGACCTTGCCGTCCTTGACGACGACCTTGAAGTCGATGCGTTTGCCTTTGTGCTTGCGGTCGAGCTTTGGAATCATCTTCTTGAGGCTCTTCGCGACGGTCTCGTAGTCGATCCTGTCGGTGCGCTCGTTGTTGCCCCTCTTTGCCTCGACGTAGCTTTCGTAGATTTGGCGCATCCGCGCGTCTCCCGGCCCCTTCGAGCGCGCCGAAATAGGCGGGGGCGCACGGCGATTCGAAGACGACCCGGCGTTCGGGGTTTCTCTCCGGGGGGTGGGCCGGTTGGACTTTGGCTTCGAGAAGCGCGCCTCCGGAGCTCTGGGCTCGGGCGCGGCTGGCGACTCCGCAGCCTGCGCACGGATATTCTGGAGCGTCGTGGCCCGGTCGG
>JABDJF010000198.1 GCA_013002645.1 Myxococcales bacterium | reverse complement strand
TCCCCATACGGTCCAATGATGGGGGCCACCGCGCCGGCGGTCAGCGTGTCCGAGGCCGTCGAGACGCTTGCCCCACTGCTGTGGCAGTACATTCGTGCCGGTGGCCGGCTGCCCGACGGCGTCGAGCGTTTTGCTAGCTTCTTCTCGGGCCCGTCTTCGCCGTAACCAACTGCGGCCCGGTCTTGGCCGCAGGCGCGCCGATCAGTGGGGGCCGCCGTTGCCGTTGCTAAGCAGGGCGCCTTCGAACTTTGTCGTCTCCATGAGCGAGCCGTCTTCGGCGTCACGGCGGACCGTCAAGAACTGGCGTGTGACCGAGTTGTTGTCCTCGCGCGCGACCACCATGATGGAGTTCGTCCCAGGGTGAACGGGAATCTCTGCATCGAACGCAAGCTCTCTCGGGTTGGAGCTGCCTTGGTTGGATTCGTAGTAGACCTTGTGTCCGCCCGTGGAAATGTAGAGGTCTCGCACCCGCTGGGCATCGATTGCTTTGCCTTGCAATCGGAAGACGTCGCCGCGCGTGACGTAGCTCTCGGGCGGCAGAAGCGTGATTTCGGGCGATGCATTGCCTGTGGCCCAAGCCATGGGCGGGTCTTTGGAGACCTGGCCCTTGGACGTCTGCACGACGGCGGACGAAACCCAGCCCGGACGCCCGCCGCCGAGGTTCACGCGCTCGAACGCGCCACTAGTCGCGGTGTGCAACACTCGGAACGAGCCCTTCACGACCCCGATGACCGGTGCATTCATGTCGGGCCGCTCGCGGATCTCGGCGCCGGCGCTCAGGCTCACCACGCGCTTCGAGGGCAAGGCCTTCACCGGACCTGGTTCGTCGTAAATCGGAATTTCGACCTCCTGGCCCACCGTGGCACCGAGCTCCGTGTCGGAGACGGCAAACAGAAGGGTCGCCTTGTCTTCTTGAAAGTCGGGGAGCACCTGGAAAGAGAAGGGCACCACCCACGCCTCGCCCGCGCGGATCGAGTCGTGGCGGAAGCGTCCGTCGTAGAGCAGTACGCCGGCGTCACTCTTGTTTTGTAGATTGGCCTGCACCTCGAAGCTGTCCACCTCACCGACGTTCTTGACCGTGACATACAGGCTCACCTGCTCGCCGCGCTGCACGCGACCGTCGCCGTTGCCGTTGATGTTGTCGGCGATCTGAACGCCGTAGGCGAACCGCGGCTGGGGGAGCGCGCGAATCACGGTTCGAACCTCGAGCGGCTCGGGGACGTACCCGTACGCTTCTTCGAACTCGACGAGCGTGGCGTCCGCCCGGTCATTCATGCTGCGCGGGATCCGGCACACCCGCTTTTCGTCTTCGGTCGTGCAACCGCCGAGGTTTGTCGTCCACGAACGGGTTTCGCCGGGCAGAAGCTCGCCAAACACCAGCTCACGACCAGTGAACCAAAAGTTGTCGCTCCGCGTCGTCGCCCGCAGTTGATAGAGCGGCCGCTCGCCCTCGTTGGTCACTTCCACGGTGAGCGTCAGCGGGTCGCCCGCGCGCACCGGCTTGTCGCCCGCGCTCGTCTTCGCGGTGACCCGAACCGGGCTCGGCCCCTGGTCGGGACCCACACTCCAGTCGATGCCCAGCTTCTTCAGGACACGCACGACCTTTTCGGTTTCCTGCTTCTGGACCCGCTCGATGGTCGGCCCCGCCGAGCGCAGCATCTCTTGGCGTTTGGGCGACTTGGCGTTGACGACGAGGCTGCGCGAGAATCGGATCAGGAAGGCCTCCTTGTCTTCGTTCTCCTCTTCGCCGGGCTCG
The DNA here is from genome assembly GCA_013002645.1 of Myxococcales bacterium. Lineage (GTDB taxonomy): Bacteria > Myxococcota_A > Polyangia > Polyangiales > Houyiibacteriaceae > SG8-38. Next base: position 1,544 of record JABDJF010000198.1, on the reverse strand, counting down.
GCCTCCATCAGGCGTTGGCGCAGCTCCGCGTTGAGGTAGTAACCCATGACCACCGCGGGACGCTGCGAATCGGTCGCGCTCGCGTGGGTGAGATGGGACTCGAGGTCGGACTCCCGGAAGCGCTCGTCGACCTCGAGATCCATGTTTTCGCGGTCGACTGTCATCGGACTGATGGCGATGTCGGGAACGATGCCCACGCCCTGAATCGAAACGTCACCGGGGGTCAGGTATTGGGCCACCGTGAGCTTGAGCGCCGAACGGTCTTGAAGCGGGTAGAGCACCTGAACCGAACCCTTGCCGAAGCTCTGCTCGCCGATGATCAGCGCACGGTCGTGGTTCTTGAGGGCGCCGGCGACAATCTCGCTTGCCGATGCGCTCTGGCCGTTGATGAGGACGACGATGGGGTAGCGCGGCTCAGTGCCGGGCTCGTCTGCAAACTCTTCGGTGCGTTCCCGTGGGTCCTGGGACGAGGTGGTGACGATCGGGCCCTCCTCGAGAAACGTGTCGGCGACCTGCACGGCCTGATCGAGCAGACCGCCCGGGTTGTTGCGAAGATCGAGCACCAGGCCGACCATTTGCTTCTTGTGAAGGGTCGCGAGCGCACGCCTGAGATGCAACTCGGTGTTTCCCTGGAAGTTCTTGATTTGGATGTAGCCGACGTTGTCGCGAAGCATTCGGTGGTCGACCGAAGCGATTTCAATGATTGCGCGGGTGAGCTCGACGCGCCGTGGCGCAGACCAGGCGCCAGCCTTGTTCTCCCGGCGAATGAAGATCGTGACCTTGGACTTCGGACGGCCACGAAGCCGTGTGACCGCGCCGCTCAAAGGCATGTTCAGCGTCGACTCGTCATTGATTTTGACGATTCGGTCGCCGCGCTGCAGACCGGCCTTGGACGCGGGGGTGTCCTCCATTGGCCGAATGACCGTGAGATGGCCGTCGCGAATGGAGATGACGATCCCCAGCCCTCCGAACTCGCCGCGTGTGCTGGTTTGCATCTCGGCAAAGATCTCGGGGGTAAGCAGCACCGTGTGCGGGTCGAGCGTCTTGAGCATGCCGTTGACCGCGCTGTACTCAATCTTGCTGAGCTCGATGTCGGCTTCGTTCATGAGCTCTTCCTGGAGAAATCCGAAAACCTCTCGAAAACGCCCGGCGAGCTCCCAGGGGCTCGACACGTCCTGGACGCCAAACTCGTTCTCCCGGCTATTGACCTGGACCCTGAGCGTCTCTGCGCCGTCTTCGTAGTGCACCAGGACCGGCGCCACGTCCTTCTGGATAGCGTCGAGACCGGCAAGCATCATTCGCTGATGGTCGATTCGCTTGGGATCGACGTAGTCGTCGTTCACCTGGTGAATCACGCGGTTCATGACCTGAAGCTTGGTCAGGTCCCAAGGCGTCTTCTGACGCGCGGCCTGAGCCCTCGGCGAGGTGTCGATGTCGATTTGAAGGCCGTTTTGAATCGGCCAGCCAAAGGAAATGGTGAACGCCGCGAGGACGACGACCAAACCAAGCAAGGGCTTCCAGAGTCTGTTCATTCGTTTGTCAGG
>JABDJF010000180.1 GCA_013002645.1 Myxococcales bacterium | reverse complement strand
CAATTCGCTACACACCAGATCTACCACCCGCCCCCGACACTGCCACTGCCACTGCCACTGACCCTGCCACTGCCACTGCCACTGCCACTGCCACTGACCCTGCCACCGCCACTCAGCCCTGGCGTATCTCCACCAACGACCAGCTCCGCAAAGCCGGCGGAATCCGAGCCTGGTCCGACGCTCAATACGAGGGCAGCGCCGACGATTTCTACGCGGCGATGGAAACCATGATCAACCCGCGCGCGCTCGACCCGGTGCGCATGCAGACCAGCTTGGTCGACGCCCTCGAGGAGTCGGTTCAGCGACGCCTGGGCTCCGTGCAAAACGGCGAGGATTTCATGAAGTCCAACGGCTACGCCCCGATCGACATGCCACGCGGCTCCGCGCTCTTTCTGACCACGGGCCCCTGGGAGGACTACTCCACGCCATCGCGTGACATGCGTTTACTCATCAGCGTCGACGCGGTGCTGTCGTTCCCAGGCAGTGTTGCCGCCCATCCCGAGCGCTTCGGAATTCTCGCCCCCGATCGCGACGCGGCCGTTCAGCAGGTTCGCGCGGCACTCCAGACGGAGCTCGAGAAGCGATCCTTCGAATATCGCCGCTCGGATGGAACCGCATGGAAGCTCACCCTCGCCGATCTCGTCGCCCGCGAAAAGGCGATGGAGCTGGCCTACAACCCGAACGATTGCGTGGAAATTCGCTGGGGAGCGCCCGAGGGGTCCGAGGAACGGACCACGTGCCAACGACGTGCGTCGCAAGGGCAGCAGAAGTGGATGCGGAGCTACCGGCAATGGTTCGCGAAGCGAGAGCGTCCGGGCTAGGGAGCGGGCGAGAATACGCGCCTTGCCGCTCAACGCAGGAACAGAATCCGTTCGCGCAACTTCGCGCTGCGGTCGCGAGCCAGCGGAACTCTCGGGTCGTCGGGGTGATCGAGAAGGAGGCGATACGAGCGGGCGCCTGCTGGCTCGATGGTGCGGATGCGATCGATTCGCACGATGCAACTTCGGTGGCACTGGAAGTACACGTGTTCGTCGAGCTCGTCGGCGAGGGTGGTCAGTGTTCGATCGAGCCCGAAACGATCTCGCTCCGTAACCGCCCAGACCAGCTCGCCGCTGGACTCGAAGTAGACTACGTCGCGCACGTCGACGACCACGTAGGAGCCTCTGCGTCGCACGGCAAAGCGCTCGAGGCGCTCAGCGCCGGCGAGCAGGCGCAAGCGGGCGGTGACGCGCTCCAGCGTTCGGCGAAGTCGATCCAGTCGTACCGGCTTGAGCAGGTAATCGGTGATGCGGGCGTCGAACCCGGCGATGGCTCCCTCGTCATGTGCCGATACGATGACGATTTCGAGGTCAGGGCATATCTTCCGAAGAAGCTCAGCGAGGGCGAGGCCGTCCAGGCCGGGCATGCGGAGATCGATGAAAGCCACTTGCGGTTTCTGGGTCTCACACAGCCTCTCGGCTTCCGCGGCGAAACCAGCCTCACCCACCACCTGCGCCGCCTCACACTGTTGGAGCAGGAACGTCAGCTCGTCTCGTGCGGGCGCTTCATCGTCGACCACGATCACCCGAAGTGCGGCGCCAGCCCTAGTCACACGGAAAGCCACCTCTCGAGCTCGCTGGAAATGACCCGTGGCGCGTGCCGAAGCGCTTCGATGGTGCGGGAACCGGTCAGCAGCATGACCGACCGCAGCTCGTGAACGAGGTCATCGAGATACGTACGCACACCGTCCTCTCCGGAACGGCTGAGCGTTTGAAGCAGAGGTCGCGCGATTCCACCCGCATGCGCGCCTAGCGAAATCGCCCGCGCAACGTCGAGCCCCGAGCGAAGCCCACCGGTCGCGATCGTCGTAAGCGACGCACGCGTCGCGTAGTGCACGGAGGCGGCCGTCGGAATGCCCCAATCCCAGAGGCGATCACCCATGGAACGCCGCCGCTCGTCGGCTCGAAGTGTCTCGACGCCCACCCAGGACGTGCCACCCGCGCCCGAGGTATCGACGCAGCGAACGCCAGCGCCCAAGAGCTTCTCGATCGTTTGCGGGCTCAGCCCGTTTCCGGTCTCCTTGGCGACGATCGGAAACGGCAGCTCGTTGCAGAGTCTCTCCAATGTCTGGACGCAGCCACGAAAGTCGCGGTCGCCGTCGCTCTGAATGAGCTCCATCGCCGGGTTGAGATGGACGCAGAGCGCATCGGCGCCCACATCTCGAACCAGCGCCTCGAGCTCCTTGGTTCTCGTCTCTCGCGCCTGAACGACGCCGATGTTCCCAAGAAGCAAGATGTCGGGAGCCCACTCCCGGACACGATAAGTCCAGTCCATTCCCGGATCGCGCTGCATCGCGCGCTGGCTCCCGAGCCCGAAGCCGAGGCCGTGCTCTTGCGCAAGCATCGCCAGCGAGCGATTGATGCCCGCCGCTCGCTCGTGACCGCCGGTCATTGCAGCGATGATGACCGGCGCGCGGAGTTGCCGACCTAGCAACTCGGCCGCGGTGCTCACCTCGTCGGTGCAGAGCTCGGGCAATGACTGATGTAGTAGCGTGACCCCCTCGAGCAGAGTGCTGGTCGACCGAAACCCAACGTCGCCGCTTTCGCACAGATCGAGATGATCGGCTTTGCGCGCCGCAATCCCAGCCGACGGCGTCCCGCTCGGCGGTTCAGGCGCTCGCGCGGGCATGACCTCGAAGCGTTTCGTAGCCCCCCATGTCGACTGGCTCCCGTGCATCGAGGTCCTGCTCCACGTCCGAGACCCACTGCGCCGAGGCGGCCGCCGGTCCGGCCGTGAGCTCGAGGAGCTCCGCGCCATATCCGGACCCATACGAGAACGCGGTGATCCGGGTGCCCTCCCGAAGCCCTACCAAGGCCCGCGCTACCGAGATCCAAAGACTCGCGGTATACGCGTTGCCAGTCAGTTGGTTCCACTCGAGCGTATCCTCGACCTTCTCGCGATAGAGTCGTTCCGCTTCCTGCGCCGACCAGCCGAGCTGCTCGCCGAAATGAAGCACCGCCTTCTTGACCATCTTGGGGAACGGCACGTGGAAGCACATGGCGCCGTACTCCGAGAGCACCGAACGCGCGTCGCGATCGCCAATGAGGGCGCCGAAGCACTCGGACACGGCGTTCCTGTAGCAGTCGAGACTCAGCTGTCCGTCCACGGACGGAAACGAATCACCGACTGGGCGCCAGAAATCGAACGCCGGGCTACTGAACGGGAACGACGTCGCCGATACGCTGGCGACCTCGGGTTCATCGATGATCATCGCGACCGCCCCTGCTCCCTGTGTCGGCTCCCCGGGATCGCGCCGCGAGTAGAGCGCGACATCGGACGCGATCACCAAGGCCGCCTTGCCAGCGCTTGCCCCGGACCAATTCCACTCGAGGGCCTGGCGTAACGCTAGCGTGCCACCGTAACAAGCGTGCTTCACTTCGTAGGACCGAACTGCGCCAACGAGGCCCAGCTCTTCGGCGACCCAGGCGCTGAGCGGACGGCTCATGTCCTTCGCGCTTTCCGTTCCAAGCGCGATGAGACCGATGTCCTCGAGTGGCCGATCCCACCGCGAAAGCGCGCGTTTCGCTGCACCCACAGCGAGTGAAACGGCATCATGCCCGTCCGGGCACAGAGCAATGTCCTTGCAACCTAGACCTTTTGTATACTTGTTCGGATCTACACCGCGCAGCTTGGCCAGCTGCGTCACGGGCATGAAGAGCGGTGGTAATTGAATCCCAATGGATGCGATGCCTGCTGGAGTATTGCTCATTCGTTTGTCCCCCCAGTCGTACACGTGAACGACCTGTTGCTCTGTAGCGCGTTCGGCGATGCAGTGAAGTTAAAACGTGTGACTCGTCCCGTAGATCCGATCAACGGTCAACACTGGTCGTTGAACCGTGGTCAACCGTCGACAAGCCAACGCAATGTAAAGCTTGCATCGTCCGAAACGCGCTAACGCAACGCGCTGTAAAGATTGCAATCACAAGAAACCGTTGACGCGCGGATTTGGACGATCGACCAGATGCATGGATCCGCCGAACCGATTGTTCTCGCAAGTCGCATCGACCCGCGAATACTTGTGCGGACATGGGGGCAGTGCAGACGGCGATCACTCTTGGTGAGCAGCGATCGAGCTACGACGTCGTGGTGATCGGCGCCGGCCCGGCGGGCTGCGCAAGCGCCGCTTGTCTCTCGGCAAGAGGCGCGACGGTTCTTCTACTCGAATCGAATCCGAAGGCGGCCCGCCGCTTCGCCGGTGAGTGGGTGCACCCCGAGGGCGCAAGGGTTCTCGAGGCCAATGGCCTTCTGGCCGGCCTCGAATCCAAGTCGAAATCCCTTGGTTTTGTCGTGTTTCCAAACGATGGCCTAGGGGCTATCCGGCTCGAGTACCCGGGCCATGCGGCCGGGTTTGCATGCGAGCACGAGACCCTCGTCGGCCACCTTCGAGACCGCGCCTCGGCACTGCCTCGGGTCGACTACCTCGAAGGCGTACGGGCTCACGTCGTCGATCGCCATGCCGTCGATCTGTCGAGCCGCGGCCAGGCAACAGAGCGTGTCAACACCCGGGGCGTCGTCGTCGCGGCTGGCCGATCTGCACGCGGCGTCGCGGCTAGCCCGGCCATGCGAGGGGCTCAGATCTCCATCTCCTCGATGGCGGGTCTCATCGTGACAGGTAGCGAGCTGCCTTTCGACGGGTACGGGCACGTCTTCGTCGGCGGACCGGGTCCTGTGCTCGCTTATCGCATCGACGAACGTCGAATTCGGCTTTGCATCGACGTGCCTGCAGCGATGTCTCGAAGCGTCGGCAGCACAGAGTGGATCTGGAAGTCGTACGCGGAGGTGCTGCCCAGGTCTCTACGATCCGGCGTTCGCGACGCGCTCGATACGGCTTCGATTTCTTGGGCGACGAATGCATTTCGGCCGCGCTCTTATCGGATGGACCCTGATGTGGCATTGGTCGGGGACGCTGCAGGGGTCTTTCATCCATTGACGGCGATGGGGATCACGATGTCGCTGCTCGATGCCGAAGCGTTGGCGGAGAGCCAGAGTCTGGGCGAGTACGGGAACCGCCGGGCCGCCCAAAGCTACATCCCAGAGCTTCTCTCCAACGCGATCTATCAGGCGTTTGCACGAACCGACGCAGGTTCACAAGCGATTCGAGATTCGATCTATAGCAGTTGGCGCTCGAGCGCGGCTCAGCGCCACCGCACCATGAATCTACTCGGCGCGGCGTCTACGAGCCGATCCGAATTCTTCAACGCGTTTTCACGAGTGGCGCTCCGTGCGGGGGCCAGCGCGCTCATGTCGGAAAGGCGCACGCTCGGGGAGCTGGCGGGCTGGCTCAAATGGCCATGGGCGAGCTTGCACCCACAGCCCGCCGAGATTCGCACTCGTTCCTTGTCCTGGGCGGCTCCCCAATCCTGGGCGCGCCGAGGCTTCGTTCGATACCCGCAGCATTTCGAGGAGAACACGCATGCAAACTGACTGGGACTTCTGTGCCGCGAGCCTTCGCGAAGTTTCGCGAACGTTTTCGCGCCCTATCGAGGTGCTTCCGGGCGATCTCCGAAAGGCCGTGACCTGCGGCTACCTACTTTGCCGAATCGTCGACGCGATCGAAGACAATGAAGCGTTTGCGATCGACGATCGGGATGAGCGATATCGGCTCTTCCACGAAGTCGTTCATGATGCTGCCAGCCCGATCGCCTTCGAGCGGTCGTGGTTGCGTGTCGATGGTTCACCACCGCAGGAGATCGAGCTCTGTTCTCAGATCGGCCGCGTCATGTCCGTGCTCGCGACGGTACCTGAGCAAATGGGGGCCGCAGTCCTTCGATGGGTGACCGAAATGGCCCGGGGCATGCAGATCTACAGTCATCGCTCGGCCGATCGCGACGGGATCATCGCACCGTCCACCAGCGACGACCTGCTGCGTTATTGTTACTTCGTGGCGGGAACGGTCGGCCACATGCTCACGGATCTCTTCACCTTGGAGATGAATCTCGAACCCGAGAGCCCGTCGGCGGAGCGACTGGCTGAGGACGCCGAGGCATTTGGCACCGGCCTTCAGCTCGTGAACATCCTGAAGGACATCACCGACGATCTACATCGAGGCTGGTCTTTCGTCCCACGGTCGCTTTGCAGAGCCGCGGGAGTACGCAACGGTGAGCTGGCCGATCCCGAAAAACGAGCTGCGGCACACCGCGCGGTGCTCCCGCTCTTCGACCTTACCCGGCTCAATCTCGACCGAGCGCTTCAATACGCCCTTGCGGTGCCGGTCGAGCACCGCGAAATCCGCTTGTTTTGTCTTCTGCCTCTTTGGCTTGCGGTCAAGACAATCGGGCTGGCGTACGGAAACGACGCGATGTTCACGGCGAATCAGCAGGTCAAGGTCAGTCGAGAGGACGTCGAGGACGTGATCGCCCGCTGTACGCTCCGCTGTGGCGAGGATACGCTCTTGCGGGCCGACTACGAGGCGATGTGGAACCCGGTCTCGCGGCTGATGGTTGCGGGCGTCACCTCGAGCGAGTCCCCCGAAGAAATGGACGCGGCGTGACCGCGGAAGCCCTGCACCGCCGGCCCGACCGCCCGTCGTCGAGAATTCCCGGCTTCTACCGGCTGGATTTGAACGCGAGGCATCGCGAGCTCGCCGAACGCTTCGACCTCACCGACCTCGAGATCGAGCTGCTCCGGGGTGCCGGCGTCGACGGGGTTGGGATCGCGGACAAAATGGTGGAGAACTGCGTGGGGGTCCTCCGTATGCCGATCGGATTGGGGCTGAACTTCCAAGTCAACGGACGAGACTACGTGGTTCCGATGGCGGTCGAGGAGCCTTCGGTCATCGCCGCGGCCAGCAATATGGCAAGGGTGGTGCGCGCGTCGGGCGGCTTCGACGCGGGGACGAGCGAGTCGCTGATGATCGCGCAGGTTCAAGTGCTTGCCGTTGAGGACCTATGCTGGTCTCGCGCCGCCATCGAAAAGGCAGCCGATCGAATCCTGGAGGCCGCGAACCGACGCCACCCAAACATGATCGCTCGCGGCGGCGGGGCGAAGTCACTCGAAGTGCGCCTTCTCGATTCCGAGCCTCGGATGCTCGTCGTCCATCTCTTGGTCGATTGTAAGGACGCGATGGGCGCAAACATCGTCAACGACATGGCCGAAGGGGTCGCGCCCCTGATCGAGGAAGTGAGCAAAGGGCGAGTCTGCCTTCGGATCCTGAGCAACCTCGCAGACCGCAGGATGGCTCGTGCGCACTGCGCCATTTCCGAAGACCTGCTCTCGCGCGAAGGGCGGGAAGGATCGGCGGTCGCCGAAGGCGTCGTCGAAGCATACCGGTTCGCCGCGGCCGATCCCTACCGCGCTGCGACTCACAACAAGGGCGTGATGAACGGCATCGACGCCGTGGGCATCGCGACCGGCAACGACTGGCGCGGCCTCGAGGCGGGAGCGCATGCCTACGCCGCGCGAAACGGCAGATACGAACCGTTGACGCGCTGGTGGCGACTGGCCGGAAAGCTCCACGGTGAGATCGAGCTGCCCATGGCGGTGGGCACGGTCGG
>JABDJF010000175.1 GCA_013002645.1 Myxococcales bacterium | reverse complement strand
ACTCAACATCGGAGACATCGCCGAGCGGTTCGTGCGTTCACGCGGCGCAATCACGAAACCCATTGGATCCCCGACATCTCGCCGGAGCATGCGTCCGCATTCACCCAGCTATACGCCCACACGATGGCCCGGGTCGCTGCGACGACAGACTATCGATTTGGGGCGCAGACGCTAGCGTCTTTGATGTCGCTCGACGAGATGTGCCTGGTGCGATCGACCAGCGAAATCGGTGTTTCTGGCGCGGCGCTCTTTCTCCGCTCGGGCAACGATCTTTTTTACTACCTGGGTGCGTCGGCTGACGACCGCCCTGCCGGGACGAACAACGCGATCTTCGACACGGCCATCCATTGCGCGCAGTCCCGCGGCTTGCGATCCCTTCATCTCGGCGGCGGCAGCGAGTCGCTGCGCGACTTCAAGTCACAGATCGCGACGGGCACCGTGCCGTACAGCGTCGTGCAACGAATCATCGACGAACCCCGCTACGCGGCGCTCTGCGAGACTCTGGGCGTCTCCGACTCGACCCATTTTCCGGCGTTTCGCGCGAAGCTCGTCGAGAGACGCCCAAGGTGACTGCGTTCTTGCTCCGCGTCCTTCCTCTGGTGCTAGCGGCCGTCGTCGGACTTGTCGTCGTCGATGCGGGCTTCGTCTATGACGATCCATCCGCCTTACTCGAAAATGCAGTGGTGAATGGCACGGTTCCGGTCTGGGAAGCCTTCATTCGGGATTTCTGGGGACGCCCTGCGAGTCACGGGTTCACTTCGTGGCGGCCTCTGATGCCGATCGTTTGGGCACTGTTCTGGAAGCTGTGGCCCTCGAATCCCCTGCCGTTTCACATCCTGAGCGCAACGCTACACGTCTTGGCTGTCGCGATGAGTATGCGTTTCGTCTACCGGCTCCGTCCTTCGTACGCCTGGTCAGCCGCCGCTGGAACCCTGTTCGCGTTGCACCCCCTCAACACCGAGGCGGTGAGCGCAATCGTCGCACAGGCCGATCTGCTGTCATTCTCGCTGGCGCTCGCCGCGTGTACGGTCGCTCTGGGACCGGCAAGCCTGCGCGCCGGAGCCGTTTGCGCACTGCTGTTCCTTCTGGCCGCTCTCGTCAAGGAGTCAGCGGTCATCCTTGCGCCACTCGCGGTGATCTTCTTCTTGATGGGAGGTCGCGAAAAACAATACCGCTGGCGTGCGGCTGCTCCTGTGGTCCTGGCTTCCATGTTGGTGGTCGGCCTGCAGCTCGGCCTTCCGAGGGCCCCCGGTGTCGCGATGATCACCAGCAACCTAGCGCACCAGGCCCACGGCGAGCTTCGGCTGCTCCTCGGGCTTCACAACGTCGGGCGCTCCTTGTTGATGACCGTCTGGCCTTGGCCGCTCGCGCCGAATCACGGATACGCGGCCGTGGAGCTCCAGGTCGGCGCGCTCGGTCCGTACGCGGCCGCTGGAGGTTTGTTGCTCGTCACGGGCATGATCGGCGGCGTCTGGGCGATCAGGCGACGACGCGTCGAGTGGGTAGCGGCCCTGTCACTGGTCTACGCGCCGGCGCTCCTGCAATCGCACTGGTTCGTGCCACTGATCACCGACCTCGCAGAGCGCCTGCTCTATCCTGCGACTCTCGGCATCGCAATGATCGTGAGCATCGGCATCTTCGCTTGGTTGAATCGGCCCGAGGTCCGGGCCCTGGTCGTCGCTTCGCTCGGCACCCTGTCTCTTCTCGCGAGCCTATCCGCACGGCGCGCATGGGTCGACGAGGATTCACTGTGGCTGTATGCGGTCCGCGCTGAGCCGAGAGCCACCCTCCATCACCACAACGCGTCCAATACCTACTTTCGCGCCAACGATCTCGATCTCGGCGCCTACCACCGATTCATCGACGTGTATTTGGTGGACCGATTTCCCGAGCCCGTGCAGTGGGAAGAGATCGAGTCCACGAGCTCGTTCTCAGCACGGAAGCGTTTCATCGAGCTCCCGGCCATCCTGGAGCCGGAAGATCCGTGCCGTCTCGTTCGGCTCTTCACCAACGAAGCGGTCGCCTATGAGCCGCTTTCCGAATACGTGGTCGAGCATTGGGGCCTCCGATACCCTCTGTGCATGGAATGAGCGCCTCGGGCGTTTCGAAGCTCAGTCTCTGGTCGGGGGTGGGAAGAAGCTTTCGGGCTGCTGGCCGCGTTCCTGCTCTTCGTGGTAGCGACGCACCATCTTTTCTCTGTACTTGCCGACGTCCTGGGCGCCCTTGTAGGTCTCGTGGACCGCACGAATGACGGCCATCGGCTTGATTGCGTGGGAATCCCCAATCGCTCGTCCACGCGAAATGTAGGGTGCTTCCGCGATGCGAAGATCGGGCCGTCGCAGCTGCGCCTTGGCCAGAAG
>JABDJF010000173.1 GCA_013002645.1 Myxococcales bacterium | reverse complement strand
GACTTCAAGGTCTGTGGGACCGACAAGGGCATCACCGCCATCCAAATGGACATCAAGATCGCGGGTTTGGGCCAGGAGATCATGCACGAAGCGTTGGAGCAGGCGCGCGAAGGCCGGCTGCACATCCTGGAAAAGATGAACGAGGTCATGGCGACCCCGCGTCCGGAGCTTTCGAAGTACGCGCCGCGTATCGAGACCCTCAAGGTCAAGCCCGACCAGATTCGCGTGGTCATCGGACCGGGCGGCAAGATGATCAAGGCCATCACCGAGCAGACCGGCGCCAAGATCGACATCACCGACGACGGCACCGTCAGCATCGCGTCGCCGGATGGCGAGGCCCTCAAGAAGGCGATTGAAATCATCGAGAGCCTCACGCTGGAGCCGGAGATCGGCACCAAGTACAAAGGGATCGTTCGTCGCGTCGAGAACTACGGCGCGTTTCTCGAGATCGCCCCTGGCAAGGACGGCCTGCTGCACGTCACCGACATGGAGTGGGGCTTCGTCGACAAGGTCACTGACATCATGAACCTCGGCGACGAGGTCGAGGTGATGATCAGCGACATCGATCGGGAGGGCCGCATCAAGCTTTCTCGCAAGGCGCTGCTCGAAAAGCCCGAAGGCTACGTCGAGCCGGAGCGCAGGGAACGCCGTGACGGCGGCGGTCGCGGACGTGACGGCGACCGAGGCCGTGGCCGAGGCGGACGCGATGGAGATCGTGGAGGCCGAGGCGGACGCGATCGGGATCGCGGCGGCCGGGGCGGCGCGCGTGCCGGCGGACGTGACGGCGATCGCGACCGTGGAAGAGATCGCGACCGTGGAAGGGATCGCGACCGTGATCGCGACCGCGACCGGGACCGGGACCGCGGAAGCAGCCGCGAGGGCGGAAGCAACGACCGCGAGCGAAAAGACTGATGTCGATCCTGCGCGTCTACAAGATGCGCGCGAACGCGGTCATTCCGCGCTACGAGACCAAAGGCGCGGCGGGGATGGACCTCGCCGCCTGCCTCGAGGGTCCACTCGTGATCGCACCGGGCGAAACCGCGCGCGTGCCGACTGGCTTACAAATCGCGCTGCCCGCAGGTCAGGAAGGGCAGATTCGCCCTCGTTCAGGCCTGGCCGCGCGACATGGGGTCACCGTCCTCAATGCGCCCGGCACGATTGACGAAGACTACAGAGGCGAGGTTCAGGTGCTCTTGATCAATCACGGAAGCGCTCCGGTCACGATCCAATCGGAGGATCGCATTGCCCAACTCATCGTGGCGCAGGTCACCCGAGTCGAAATCGACGTCGTGAATGACGACACGAACCTCGGCGGGACCGAGCGCGGGTCAGGCGGTTTCGGCAGTACCGGGGTTTAGAGCGCGCGGTCCATCAGCTCGGCGATGGTCGTCTTGGGAGCAGCGCCGACGTGCTGCGCAACGAGCTCTCCACTCTTGAAGACCATCAAGGTCGGAACGCCGCGGATGCCGTACTTCGAAGCGGTGCCAGGGCTCTCGTCGATGTCGAGATGGGTCACCTTGACCTTGCCGACATACTCGTCCGCAAGCTGATCGACGAGGGGCGCGATCTGCTTACACGGACCACACCAGACCGCCGAAAAGTCGACGAGCACAGGGTCGTCTGATTCGAGAACCTCCGTGTCGAAGTTCAGGTCGTTTACTGCGTGTACGTTTGCGCCAGCCATCTCAGCTCCTCTTGGGGTTGTTCGAGTTGCAGTAAGTAAGGACGCACCGCCCGCTTGTCAACGTGTTGCCGCTCGCGGCTACCGCGTAAACCCCCACTATGGTAGGATTTTTGGTGACCTGCCACACGCTGTTGGGGGCCTCGAGACGACCATGAAAGCCGGCCTTTTCATCGCCACTGCACTGCTCTACGCCATCGCGTGCGTCCTGTACTTGTTCCTGTTGATCCGGGGCTCGAACCGCGCCCAACGGGTGCCGGGGACCGTTTTCGTGGCCGCTCTCGGCGCACATCTCGCCTTCCTCTTGCTCGAAGCGCCCGCCTCTGGTGAATTGCCGCTCGCCGACATCGCACAGGTCCTGAGCGTTTCGTCGTTCGGGATCGGCATCGCGTTCTTGCTTGCCTCCTATCGCTTCGACGTCACGATCCTGGGCGCATTCGTTGCCCCGCTGTCACTCATGCTCTTCCTCGCGTCGGGGCTTGGAAGCAGCTACGCGCCGGTGCCGCCGAGAGTCCAGTCGGCCATGCTGACGCTGCACATCGCTGCCAACGTGGTTGGCTTAGTCGCGTTTGCGCTCGCGTTCGCGGCGGCGGTGGGATACGTAGTTCAAGAGGGCCTCATGCGGCGCCGCCAGCTGAGCGGGGTCTTTCAGCGACTGCCAGCGCTCGACGTCCTCGATACAATGGGCCTTCGAGCTGTCTTGGTGGGCTTTCCACTTCTGACCTTCGGCATGATCACGGGCACGTTTTGGCTGCTGCGCTCCGGCGGCGCAGAGTTCTACGTCAGCCAGGCGCTCGGCCTGGTGGCGTGGGCCATCTTTGCAGGCGGCATCGTGCTTCGCGTCGCCGCAGGCTGGCGGGGCCGCAAAGCGGCGCTCGGCACGATGATGGGCTTCGTATTCACCCTTCTGGTCCTGGCCGGGTATGCGCTCCGAGCCGCAGGGGGCGACGCCTGATGCGCGACTTCGTGGTCGTCGGCCTCTCGCATCGCACCGCACCAGTCGAGGTCCGGGAACGCCTTGCTGTGGCGCCCGATCGCCTCGAGCAAGAGCTCCGCGAATTTGCGAAGAGCGGACGCTTCGACGAGGCACTACTCATCTCGACCTGCAACCGCGTCGAGCTCTACGCGACCAGCGTGGACCCGATCACAGCCGGTCACAACGCAAGAGAAGCCTTTGCCGGGCGCCTCTCCCAACCAGTCGGGGATCAGGTCCTCTATCAGGAGCGCGGCGTCGATGTCATTCGTCACGTCTTCCGGGTCGCTTCGAGCCTGGACTCCCTGGTCGTCGGAGAGCCACAGATCTTGGGCCAGGTGAAAGAAGCCTTCGATGCCGCGAAAGGGGCCGGCACGGTAGGCACGCTGCTCGGGCGATGTTTCACGCAGGCCTTTGCGACGGCCAAGCGCGTTCGACACGAGACCGGCATCGCAGAGGGCACGGTGAGCGTCAGCTCGATCGCATGCGAGCTGGCCAAGAAGATCTTCGGAAACCTAGAAGGCCGCCAGACGCTATTGCTCGGTGCCGGCGAAATGGGCGAGTCCGCCGCGCGGAGCCTACGGCAGACCGGAACTCAACTCCACGTCGTCAATCGCAGCGACGAACGGGCGCAGCGGCTCGCCGAGCTCTGCGGCGGACGCGCGGTGCCCTACGAGCGACTCAGCGTCGAGCTCGCGGATGCCGACGTCGTCGTCGCGTCGACTGCGAGCGAGAAGTTCATCTTGACTCCGGAGCTCATGAAAGCGGTCGTTCGAACGCGGCGCCATCGACCGCTTTTCATCATCGATATCGCCGTTCCCCGCGACGTCGATCCGCGGGTTGGCAACATGGACAACGTGTTCGTGTACGACGTCGATGACCTCCAGCAGGTTGCAGAGGAGAATCTCTCGGTGCGAGCAAAGGAAGCCGCCCGGGCCGAGCAGATCGTCGAAGAAGAGGTCGAGTCCTTCCTGAGCTGGCGTCGAGCGCTCGAGCTCGCTCCGACCATCGTTGCGCTTCGCCAGCAGTTCGGGCAGATCGCCGCCGAGGAGCTGGAGCGAACGCTGCCGCGACTCGAAGGCGCCAGCTCGTCCGACCGCGCGGTCCTCGAAGCCATGGGCCGATCTCTGGTGAACAAGCTGCTGCACCAACCGATGACCGAGCTCAAAGCTGGCGCCGGCGAGCCCGACGGAGCCCTTCTCATCGACGCGGTGCGGCGTCTGTTTGCGCTCTCGGAGGAAGAAACGGCGGCGGAGGCCGCCTCCTCGGAAGGCTCGCAGGACGCCAGAGTCGGGCAGCTGGCCGCGGCCCCTGCCACCGGGTCGACAGGCGAAACAAAGTGAAGCTGCGCATCGCAACACGCAGGAGCAATCTTGCGCTCGTTCAAACGCGTTGGGTCGGCGCCCAGCTTCAGGCTCGTTTTCCTGGTCTCAGCGTCGAAGAAGTACACGTCAAGACCCAGGGCGACCGGATTCAAGATCGTCCCCTCGCGCTCGTCGGCGGCAAGGGACTTTTCGTGAGTGAGGTCGAGGCTGTGGTCGTCCGTGGCGGGGCGGATTTCGCGGTACACTCCTTGAAGGACGTCCCAGGCGACGTCCCGCTGGCGGACGGGATGGGCATTTTGAGCGTGCCCGTCCGTGAGGACCCGCGCGACGTTCTGGTGACCGTCGACGGGACGGATTTGGCCTCGCTGAAACGCGGCGCAAGGGTCGGCACCACCTCCCGTCGCCGCGTGGTGCAGCTGCAGCGGCAACGTCCCGACCTCGGCTTCGTGCCGCTCCGAGGAAACATCGAAACACGCCTCCACAAGCTTGACCAAGGGCAATGCGATGCGATCGTACTGGCCGCGGCGGGCCTCGCGCGGACAGGCGTGCTTGCGCAGACGCCCCATGTGGTCCTGCCGACGGATATTTGCCTGCCCGCGGTGGGTCAGGGAGCGCTGGCGATCGAAGGGCCGCTCGCAAACGAAACCCTCAATACGCAGCTCCAAGCAATCGAAGATCCGACCGCCCGTATTCAGATCACCGCGGAGCGAGCCATGCTGCAGAAGCTCGAAGGCAACTGCCACTCATCCATCGCAGGCCACGCAAGCGCAGCCAATGGCAGGCTCCAGCTCGACGCGATGGTAGCCTCGTACGATGGTGACCAAATGCTCTCGGCGATGTCCGATACCTATCTGGACCTCCGCTCCCCCGACGCGATGAACACCGCGCATCGGCTGGGCGAAGAAGTAGCCGATCGCCTTTTGTCACAGGGCGCTCGCGATTTGATCCAGCAAGCGGAGCTAGCCGCGATGCGAAATCAATTGACAAGCAACTGAGGGTCGGCCTGCCAGCTGTTGCTGAGAATGCGGCGCACGCCACCGATGGATTGCTGAAGCCATTCATCGCCACCGCCGCTACCGACGGTCGCCACGTAGACCGTTTCGCCTTCAAACGCCATCGTGTGTACTTCGACGCTCTGCCCCTCCAGCGCGCTCGGGAGACGACCACTGAAG
>JABDJF010000143.1 GCA_013002645.1 Myxococcales bacterium | reverse complement strand
GCCCCCACCAGCGCTGCTCTCATCACTGCAACCCACCGACATCGCGATCATCGCGGAGCCCACCAGAAACAAAGCCAGACGTCCCATCACAGCCTCCCTTCGTGTCTCGAACGAGGCGATCGTCCGAGTGAGAAATCGACGCTACGCCCCCCGCAAGTGCTCGAAAATACGTAATTGTTTAACGCGACGGGGTGGCTGTTCCGGGCGCAAAGCTCCGAGACCCTTGAGCTTTCCGAGACCGCGTGGTCTTCTTTCCAAACCACCATGCGCCGACTCAATTCCAAAAAGTCGGCCGCCATTGCTCTGGTAGAGGCGGCCTACAGTCTGCTGGCCGATGAGGCGGCATGGTTGGAAGGGGTCTTGGAAGCCGCGCTGCCCGTCACGGGTAACGCGGTCTTTGCGTCCGGCATGATCTACAGCCGCCCGCCCGGGGCCCGGAGCGCGCGCGTTCAAACCTGGAAGCATGTCGGCGCGCGAGACCATATGAAACGCGCAGCGAGGGAGTACGCACGCAAAGTCCCAACGGACCTAGAGCGCATTTGGCTCGGCGCCGGCACCGCAAATACCGTATCGCAGATTTCGCCTGAGTCCCGACAGCTCTGTCAGAGCTTCGCAGCCAAGACGGGCCTCGCCGCGGACGCGCTCCTCCTCAACGCGCTCGACCCAGACGGCCGTGGCGCAAGCGTCGCGATGTGGCTTCCCGTCGAGACCGAGTTGAAGCGCGACGAGCGTGAGCGCTGGAGGCAGCTTGGCGCGCATCTCACCGCGGGACATCGAGTGCGCAGGGCGGTCGCATCGCTGAACTCCGACTCGACGGCGCTCCCCTGCGGAGCCGAGGCGGTCGTGGATCCAACCACGTTTCACGTCGTCGATGCGGCAGGCCCCGGCAAAGATCGGAAGGTCGTGGAGACGCTCCGTGACTCCGCGCGCCGGGTAGACCGCGCCCGGGGCAACATGCGAACTACGAACCCCGACGAAGCGCTCGAAACCTGGTGGGCCCTGGTCCGAGGACGCTGGTCGATGCTCGACTGGTTTGATTCGGACGGCCGCCGCTTCGTGCTTGGGATTCCCAATCCCCCCAAGCTCGGCGACCCCCGCGGCCTCACCGAGCGGGAGCACCAAGTGGCGACCTACGCGGCCCTCGGCGAAAGCGGCAAGATGATCGGCTACCGACTCGGCATCTCGAAGTCAACGGTTTCGAATGCCCTCGATGGCGCCATGCACAAGTTCGGCGTCAAGACCCAACCCCAGCTCGCCGGGAAGATGCGAGGCTTCGCCCGACCCTTCAATGACACGAACGAGAATCGCTGAGCGCCAGCTTCACAGGTCCGTAGCGATGCTCGAAAGCGCGTCGATCCGAGCTCCGGCGCCCGCGCGAAGCGCTTGGTGATCAGCCGCGGGATCATTCGGCCCCACCTTGAACACGAACGCGTCGGCTTTCATGTACCCGTAGACGGGCACGCTACGGTCGAACAGGCCGAAGAACCGGTCTTGGGATCCCTCGAGCGCCTGGAGCCGAAAGCTGTTGATCACCTGCCTCTGCACGACGCTGACCTGCTGCGCCGTCAGGTCCGGGTGGTCGTACTTCGAGATCTGAATGAACTCTTCCGTCTCGGCCATCGGAACGCCCCCCGGCGTGTACATGTGGTTCTCGACTTTGTTCACCTCGTTGTCCTCGGCGTGCAGGTACGTCTGGCCCATGAAAACGATGGGCTCGTAGCTCCTGCTGTTGAGCCTGTTGTACGCGAGCAGCCCGACGACGACGAGCGCCGCGACCCCGAGGTAGACTTTGTTCCTGTCCATCCCACCACCCTAGGCAAGAGCCGCCCCAAAAGAAAGTTCGCTGCCGCCGATCCTAAGGCTCAACGTCCATCGGACAGGTCGTGTGCGGGCTCGTCTCGTCCGCGGTCGCCACCCAGGAAAACCAAGTGCGGCTCGGTGCGTGGTTGGGGAGGTTATAGGAGAGGTAGCCGCCCTTGCGGCCGGTTGGCGTGCGAACGGTCCGCAAGTCCCCCGAAACCGACACGGCACCATTCGAGCCTGGCGGCCCGTGCAACAAGGGCTGGGTCCATACGGCGAACTGCGGATTGTCCCCGCGTTCGAGGTCGCCGAACTTGCAGGCAAGCCTTCCATCACAGCGGATGTTGCCCACACCGTGCATTTCGCTGAGGCAGCCGCGGCCCTTGCTCTGCTCGCCGGGCTTGTAGGCGTCTCGATCGGCCGACCAGTAGCTCGGCGCCGCCTTGCACCGGGCCCATTCGATGGTTCCGCGCTCCTTCGACAGCTTGCCCACCGCGACGGGCTTCTGGTTGCCGTCGTAGCGGCAAGCCTTTGGAAATCCAGGGTCCGAAGGTCGTCGCCAGCTTGGCTCACGTGCGCCGTTACAGCTGGGCGCGTAGTGAT
>JABDJF010000138.1 GCA_013002645.1 Myxococcales bacterium | reverse complement strand
AACACGGACGCGCAGGCCCTGGATCGGAGCCTCGCTCCGGTGAAGATCCAGCTCGGCCCCAACCTCACACGTGGTCTGGGGGCGGGCGGCAATCCCGACGTGGGCCGCAAAGCCGCGCTCGAGGACGTGGAGCGAATGTCCGACGTCTTGCAGGGCGCCGATATGGTGTTCGTGACCGCCGGCATGGGTGGCGGCACAGGCACCGGCGCAGCTCCCATCATTTCCCAGATTGCGAAGGACCAGGGTGCGTTGACGGTGGGAGTGGTCACCAAGCCGTTCCTATTCGAAGGGCGCAAGCGCTCCAAGCACGCCGAGCGCGGTGTTCAAGAGCTGATCGATGTCATCGACAGTATCATCACGATTCCCAATCAGCGGCTGATGTCGCTTGGGGATGACGACATCACGATGCTCGACGCGTTCGCACGGGCCGACGACGTGTTGCTGCAGGCTGTTCAGGGCATTAGCGACCTGATCATCAACGCGGGCATGATCAACGTCGATTTCGCCGACGTGAAGACCATCATGTCGAGTAACGGACGAGCGCTGATGGGCACCGGGATCGCAAAGGGTGACCGTCGGGCCCTCGAGGCGGCCGAAATGGCGATCAACTCCCCGCTCTTGGACGAGGTTTCGGTCATGGGCGCGACGGGCATCCTCATCAACTTCACCGCCGGTCCGGACATCAAGCTCCGCGAGATCAACGAGGCGGCAGGCCTGGTTCAGCAGGCGGCGCATGACGATTCGGAAATCATCTTCGGAGTCGTCACCGACGCGAATCTCTCCGACACCGTCAAGGTCACGGTCATCGCAACCGGCTTCGAGAAGAGCGGTCACCAGCCCATCCCGCTTGGTCTGCGCCAGTCGGCTTCGTCCAGTCAGGGCGCGAGCAATGGTTCAGCCAATAGGCCTATGCGGGCCGCACCGGCGCGAGCCGATGATTTGTCTTCGACTCTGGAAGGGGCTCCGGCCGTGGTCAGCCAGCCCGCGGGGAGCCGAGCTTTCGGAGCCAGCGCCCTTCACGACGAGGCGGTGCTCGACATCCCAGCCTACCTCCGCCGCGGAACCCGCAGCGCCGAGTAAGCCAAGAGTTATTTCATACACTTAGCTTCAAGCCCGGCTTCGCCCGGGCTTTTCGTTTGAGCGAACCGGGTCCTTCGAGGGGGGGCCGTATGCTGTCGGCACCTCGACGTTACACAAAATGAGCCCATTTCACTTTGCAACGAGCGGCAGAGCGGGTAGCTTCTGCGCAAGGGGGTCACGATTTCTTCTGGAATTTCACCCCTCTAGATTAATTTTTGGCTGTCTGGCAGACTGTAAGCGGGAAGAAGTTGAGGAAGAGTGTTCAGTTGGGGCTCAGTGGCCCTCGTAGGTGCCCTTGCCTAGGGGTTCTCTGCTTTCTGTGCGCGCTCGTCTCGTCCCTCTTTGGCGCGAAGAGCGCTTCGGCCGATGCGCCGCTTCCCGCGATCAAGACCATGCCGATCGCAGCGCCTGCCGCGGTGCTCGGGTTGACCAACCCCTATGTGATCGCAGCGGCGGCGTCGAAGCCCGATGTCATCCGCTTTACGCTCTCCCGGGACATTCTCGACCTCGCAGCGCACGTTGAGCGGCTTGCCCTCTACGGCGTCGATCTGAATCAGCGCAAGCTCCCTCATACCGAGAGATTGCAGCTTCGTGTCGAGCCCCGCGGCGTCGGCGGCGTTCTTCAGATCTGTTATCGGCGCTAGTGTGTAACGTCGGAGCTCGTGGCACGCCCCCGGCATCACATCGTCTTGGTTCCCGGCCTGTTCGGATTTGCGCGGCTCGGTGGCTTCGACTATTTCATGCATCTCGAAGAGGCCCTTGCGACCCGGCTCTTGGAGCGGGGCGCAGACTGCGAGTTCGTGCTCGTGTCCGCACCGCCCACCGGCTCCATCGTGCATCGCACGCAGGTGCTCTTGGACGCGATTCAGCAAAGCTGCGCCGACGACACCGGGGCGATTCATCTCATCGGGCATTCGACCGGCGGGCTCGATGTACGGCTGCTGGCCTCGCCCTCGGCTTGGCCGGATCCCCCGGCTTGGTTTGATCGCGTCCGAACCGTCACCACGATCGCGACGCCCCACTACGGCACGCCGCTGGCCTATTTCTTCACGACGATGGCGGGGACGCGGCTCCTCGAGGCGCTGTCACTTCTCACCTACGTCACGCTGCGGGCGGGCGGGCCGCCGCTCACCATCCTGGCTCCGATCGTCGCCGCCCTAGGTCGAATGGACCAGGCGCTGGGCATCGAGATCAAGCTGCTCGATCGGTCGACGGAGCTGCTGCTCAGCTTCCTGGGGGCCGAGGGTCGGGCCGAGGTTCGGGACTGGTTTGATGGCATTCGCAGCGATCAGGGTGCGGTCATTCAACTCACACCGGAGTCGATGGACATCTTCAACGCCGGGGTCGAGGACAACCCCGATCTTCGATACGGCTGCATCGCCACTCGGACTCCCCCGCCTGCGCCGCTTCGCCTCGCAAAGAATCTCACCTCTCCGCTGAACGCGCTCTCGGCCGCCGTATTCAGCCCGCTCTACCTGGGCGCTGGCCGTACTTCCAAAGTCTACCCACCGCCCAACCCGGAGCCCGAAGTTCGCGAGGTTCTGGAGAAAAGCCTCGGGGTTGCGCTCGAGAGCTCGTTCAACGATGGACTGGTCCCGACCACGAGCATGATTTGGGGCGAAGTTCTGTGGGCGGGCACGGCCGATCACCTCGACGTCCTCGGCCACTTCCATGGAGACCGCGACTCCCCCCACACCGATTGGCTCGTGAGTGGCGCCCGCTTCCGAGGAGACGACTTCGACGAGGTCATGGACGCCATCGCCGAATCGCTGCTGCGCTAAGGGCCGTTAGTGAAGTCCGAACTCGTCACGGTGGGCCGCCAAGTACGCGATGTAGTACTCGGCCGGTTGTTCGGCTTCCAGGTCTCCAGCTTCCACCGAATCTTTGAGTTGCTTCATCAGGCTGCCGAGGCGCTTGGATGGTGGAACCCCGAACTCGTTCATAATCGCGGTGCCCAGGCCCTTCGGCAGAGGAGCGACCCTGCTGTCTTCTTCCTGAAGGTCGCGAATGTGCTTGGCCAGCAAGCTGATCTGACGGACTCCGCGCCGACGCTTCTCCGGTCGCTTCGTCGTGATGTCTGCACGGCTCAGGTCGAGCAGGTCAACGAGGCCGTCACCCATCTGCTTGTAGAAGCGCCGAACGGCAGCATCGGTCCAACTATCCTCATACTGCGCCGCACGGAGGTGGTGCAAGATCAGGAAGTGAATCCGCTCCCGCTGCTCGCCTTCGAAGGCTAGGCGGTCCGCTACGCGCTTGCGGAACATCGCCGCGCCCACCTCGGCGTGGCCGTGGAACGAGACGTTTCCGCGCTCGTCGATTCGACGCGTCTTGGGTTTTCCGATGTCGTGCAGCAATGCGCCCCAGCGAACCTGAACACGCGGGACCGACTGCTTCACGACCTGCTTGGTGTGCTTCCAAACGTCTTTGTGACGCCATTCGTTGTCTCCGAAGCCGACCATCGCGGCGACTTCGGGCAGCCAGACGTCGAGGCCGCCGACCAATTCGATCGCATCGAGCCCAGGTTCCGGGAACTTTCCGCAGAGCAGCCTGTCCATCTGACCGCGAAACTCCGAGACCGGCACCGCGCGCCACTCCGCAGGAGCAGGTCGATCCGGCTTCTTCTCGATCAGGGCCGGATCCCTGGCCACATCGGCTGCCCAGCTCAACGTTTCGATCGCCCGCTCGGGCCTGACCTCTCTTGCTACGGACATCGCTCAGCCTAGTATATCGCGGACCGCCTGAACTAGGCGCCCGTTCTCTTCGGGGGTCCCGATGGTGATTCGAATGCAGCTTCGGAGCCGCGAATCACCGCTCGAAAACTGCCGGACTGCGACCTCGCGGTCCAGGAGCGCCTCGCAAAGCGCTGGGATGTCCCCCGCATACCGGACGAGCAAGAAATTGGCTGCGCTTGGATAGCAGTGGAGCGCTTCGTGCCGGTTGAGCTCGCCGGCCAGCCTTTCACGCTCGGCGACGATGCTGGTGATCTGGTCTTCGAGCAAAGGGGCGAGGTCGGTCAGTGCGAGCGTCGCGATGATTTGCGACGCGGTATTCAGATTGAACGGCTGTCGCACCTTCTCGAGCTCCGCGGACAGGGCCTCGTGAATACGGACCCAGCCAACGCGGATGCCCGCAAAGCCGACCTTCGAAAGGGTTCCCATCAAGGCGCAGTGGGGGCGCTCTTCCGCGAACGTTGCAAACGACTGCCCGGAGTAGGCCCCGTAGGCTTCGTCAATCACATGCAAGGTGTCGGCAAACGCGTCCACGAGGCTTTCCACCTGGTCGCGCGCAAAGCAGTTGCCGGTGGGGTTGTTGGGAATGGCGTAATACACGAGGTTGGGTTGCGTCCGCTCCATGGCTTCGGCCATCGCGTCACCGTCCAGCTCCCAGGCATCGTCGAGAGGGACGCCCACCGGCTCCCAGCCGTGCACCTCGCTCGTCATTCGGTACATCACGAACGTCGGCTCCGGGATCAGAACCACGGGTCGCTGGGCGCCTGCCCGCGGTCTGTACATCGCCGTCGCCAAGGAAGCGATCAGCTCATCGGAGCCGGCGCCGAGGACGTACTCC
Organism: Myxococcales bacterium; assembly: GCA_013002645.1. GTDB lineage: Bacteria > Myxococcota_A > Polyangia > Polyangiales > Houyiibacteriaceae > SG8-38. The sequence continues at coordinate 7,580 of JABDJF010000138.1, read as the reverse complement.
CCAGGGCTTCCCCCGAGCCCGTGCGCGAGCGCCGCACGAAGTCGCGTCGCGCGACCATCCGGATAGCGATGCAACTCGGTCGTGTGAAGGGCGGCGGCGATTCGTGCGCGTGCTTCGGGAGGCAGCGGGAACGGACTCTCGTTCGCGTCGAGCCTCACCTCAGGGGGCGCCGGAGGCACCCGGTATGGGGAAACCTGCGGGAGCTCGGGCCGTAGGAGGGTTTTGAGAGATTCGATCGACATACGCCTCAGCAGTCGGGCGGAGTCATTGCACGCCATGCGCCGCTGTAAAGTGGCGGCTCAAAAAGAAGGCCGATCAGTGCAGAACCAGGTCAGCTTGCTGCCGGGCCTCGGCCAGGGCCTCGCTCACGACGCGGGCATCCTTTGCATCCGGTCTAGCTTCCAAGTACGCGGCCAGATCCTCGGAGGCGGCGCCATAGGTACGAAGGGCGTGGGCCAGAAGGCCCCGGTCGCGGCGATGCTCCGGGGCCTGCGTGAGCTCGACCAGATGGTCGCAGGCAAGCATCGCTCGCGCATAGTCCCCTTGACGCCGATGCGCGTTCTTGAGATTTGCGAGCATCCGGATGGTGATGGTGAGGCAGTCCACCGGCTCTAGGTAGCTCGGATGCAACGCCATTTCTGCGCCGAGGAACTCGGCAGCGAGCCTTCGCAGACCGTGACCGTCGAGCAACTCGCCCCGGTGGAAGGGGTCCTGGTACACGCCGTCCAAGCCGCCCACGCGAACCAAGAAGTGACCCGGGAATCCGACCCCTTCGACGTCCATTCCCGCGCGCTCACCGACTGCCATCGTGAGCACCGAGAGTGAAATGGGAATTCCTCTGCGGCGACTCATGACTCTGTCCAGGTAGCTGTTGTAGGGATTGTAGTAGTCCTCTCGCTCACCTTCGAAGCCCAACTCTTCGAAGAGCAGCTCGGCGAGGATCCGCCCGTCGCGCTCTGGGTTGGAACGCAGCCCGCGGCGGATCAAGGCTTCTGCGCCCAAGCCATCGAGGCTGCGACGCAACGCGTGCTCGTCCAGCAGCGGGTTGGCTTCTTTGGCGATGAGAATGGCAGCGTCCTCGACCCTCGCGTGGGGACGTTGCAGGACTGACACCAAGGGATCTCCGCTCGCCACTATCCTAACCTTGCGTTGCCTTAGACTGACTCATCGAGCGCTGATGTCGAGCCGAGCGCTGTGCTACACCGGCTTTGATCTCCAGCCTATGTGCTGTTCGAATGCTTGACGAATTTCTGCGCACACTTGAACACGGTCCGGCGTACTGGGCGTACGTCCTCGTCGCGGCCGCCGCTGCGGTCGAGTACGTATTCCCGCCCATTCCGGGAGACACCGTCGCGCTGTTCGCGGTGGCCCTCGCAATTCGCGCGCAATTGCATTGGGCTTTCGTATACCTAGCGATGACTGCGGGTGCGCTCCTGGGAGGTTTTGCAGCCTGGGCCTTTGGTGTTTGGCTCGCGAATCACGAAGACGCCTGGCCTGCATTTCTCAAAACGCCGGGCGCGATGCGGGCCCTCGACGCAGTGCGTCGAGGCTATGCAAGACACGGCTCGATGTACCTTGCGGCGAATCGTTTCCTGCCCGCGCTCCGTGCGTTTTTCTTCGTCGGCGCTGGCTTGTCCAGGATGAACGCCGCGCCGGTGCTGCTCTACGGCGGAATCTCCGCCGCGGTTTGGAACGCGCTGCTAATGGGCGCAGGCTATGCCATCGGGAACAACTGGGACGTACTTCAGGACGTGACGGAACGGTACGCCGTAGCCACCTTCGTTCTCGTTCTCATCGCCGTGACCGGCGTCGTTGCCCGCTTCATTTGGGACAGCCGACGTGGATAGCGCCGGCCCGTTCAGACCCCCGAATCGGAGCTGACCACCGCGCGCACGAGCTCGCGGTTCATCCGCGCAATCCACTGCAGGCTGACACCCTTGGGACAGGCAGCCTCGCACTCACCGTGGTTGGTGCAGCCGCCAAACCCTTCGGCGTCCATCTGTGCAACCATCTTTCGCGCTCGGTCCTGCCGCTCCGCTTGCCCCTGCGGGAGCAACGAGAGGTGAGAGATCTTCGCCGCGGTGAAAAGGCTGGCCGAGGCATTGGGACAGGCTGCGACGCAGGCACCACAGCCAATGCATTCCGCTGCGTCCATCGCATGATCCGCAATCGCTTTTGCGATCGGCATCTCGTTGGCCTCCGAAGCGCTTCCTGTTCGGATCGAGATGTAGCCGCCTGCCTGGATAATCCGGTCCAAGGCAGAGCGGTCGACGATGAGGTCTTTGACAACGGGAAAACCGCTGGCTCGCCAGGGCTCGAGCCAAATCTCATCGCCACTCTTGAACTGTCGCATGTGAAGCTGACAGCAGGTCGTGAGCTTCTGCGGCCCGTGGGCTACGCCGTTGATCACCATTCCGCAGCTGCCGCAGATGCCCTCGCGGCAATCGTGGTCGAATGCGATTGGTGATTTGCCTTTTTCGATCAAGTCTTCGTTCACGACGTCGAGCATTTCGAGGAACGACATGTGCGTCGAGATGCCGTTTGCCTGATGCGTCTCGAAGCGGCCGGGGTCGTTGGGGCCGTCTTGGCGCCATACGTGAAGGGTCAGATTCAGTAGTTCTTCGCTCATCGATGGGCCCCTTACTTGTAGCTCCGCTTGCTGGGCTTGACGTATTCGAAAGTCAGGGGCTCTTTGTGGAGCCGCGGATCGCCTGGGTTTCCGGTCCACTCCCAGGCCGACACGTAGGTGAAGCCCTCGTCGTCGCGGAGCGCTTCTCCGTTCTCCTCGTGCTCTTCGCGAAAGTGACCGCCGCAGCTTTCCTCGCGCTCCAAAGCGTCGATGCACATCAGCTCGCCAAGCTCGAAGAAGTCGGCAACCCGGCCCGCTCGCTCGAGCGTCTGGTTGAGCTCCGAGCCGCTTCCCATGACTTTCACTTCGCGCCAAAATTGCTCGCGGAGCTTCGGGATCTCTCGGAGGGCTTCTTCGAGGCCCTCTTTGTTCCGGGACATGCCGCATTTGGTCCAGATGATCCGGCCGAGCTTACGGTGAAAGTACTCCGGTGCATGCTTGGGCTCCGGTGCGTTCATGAGCCTGTGGATTCGCTCCTCGACCGCACCGACTGCCTTCGTTACATTGGGATGGTCCTCGGCGAGCGCGGGCAGGGTGCGGACCTCGCCCAGGTAGTTGCCGATCGTGAAAGGCAGCACGAAGTAGCCATCGGCCAGACCCTGCATCAGCGCAGAGGCACCGAGCCGGTTTGCGCCATGGTCGGAGAAATTCGCCTCGCCGCCCGAAAAGAGCCCCGGGATCGTGGTTTGCAAGTTGTAGTCGACCCAAAGCCCGCCCATCGTGTAGTGGGTTGCGGGGTAGATGCGCATCGGCGTCTCGTACGGGCTCTCACCGGCGATCCGCTCGTACATCTCGAAGAGGTTGCCGTATCGCTCCCGAATCGTCTGCTCACCCAGGCGGTTGATCGCATCGCCGAAATCGAGGTAAACGCCGCGCCGCTCGCCGTCGACTTCCAAGCCGACGCCGAGGCCCTCGTTGGTGACGTAGAGTGCGTTGCGCGACGCAACGTCCCGGGGGACGAGGTTGCCAAACGCGGGGTAGCGCTCCTCGAGGTAGTAGTAGCGGTCTTTCTCTGGAATGTCTTCAGGGCGCTTGGTGACGTCTTCTTTGTTGCGAGGGACCCAAACACGCCCGTCGTTCCGAAGCGACTCGCTCATGAGCGTGAGCTTCGATTGGTAGCTACCGGACTGCGGAATGCACGTCGGATGAATCTGCGTGAAACAGGGGTTCGCGAACGCCGCGCCGTGGCGGTGCGCTCGCCACGCCGCCATGCAATTGCAGCCCTTGGCGTTGGTCGAAAGGTAGAAGACATTGCCGTAGCCCCCCGTGCACAGGACGACCATGTCGGCAATGTGCGGGCTGACCTTGCCAGTCGTCATACAGCGCGTGACGATGCCGCGCGCGCGACCATCGTGAACGATCAGGTCGAGCATCTCGGTCCGCGGCATCATTTCGACGGTGCCCTCTTCGATCTGACGGGAGAGCGCCTGATACGCGCCGAGCAGCAGCTGTTGGCCCGTTTGCCCTCGCGCGTAGAAGGTCCGGGAGACCTGGGCGCCGCCAAAGGAGCGGTTTGCGAGAAGCCCACCGTACTCGCGGGCGAACGGGACGCCCTGAGCCACGGCCTGGTCGATGATGCTCACGCTGAGCTGCGCCAGCCGGTACACGTTCGACTCTCGGGAGCGGAAATCTCCGCCCTTCACCGTGTCGTAGAACAGCCTGAAGATGCTGTCGCCGTCATTTTGGTAGTTCTTTGCGGCGTTGATTCCACCCTGCGCGGCGATGCTGTGCGCGCGACGCGGGCTGTCCTGATAGCAGAAGCACTTCACGTTGTAGCCCATTTCGCCGAGCGACGCGGCAGCTGCGCCACCCGCGAGGCCGCTTCCCACCACGATGATGCTGTAGTTGCGGCGGTTGGCCGGCGCGACGAGCTTGCTGGACTCTTTGTGCTTGTCCCAGCGATGCTCGATGGGACCGGTCGGTTCGTTCGATCGAAGTTGCATGAGGACCCTTATAAGGTGACGAAACCGGCGAGCACCGAAATCGGAAACGACAGGTTGCCGAGGGTGATCGCGGCGGAAATGGCTATGGCCGCATCGCGGCGATAGGCGTTGTAACGGGGGTGGTTGGCACCGAGCGTTTGGGTCGCACTGAAAATGCCGTGGAAGATGTGAAAGCCGAGGGCGATGTTGCCCACGATGTAGACGCTTGCAATCCAAGGGTTTTGAAAACCTTCGACGACATTGCGATAGACCTCTCCCGGATGCGCCGGAAGGATGGTGAAATGCAGCAAGTGGTACACGACGAAAAGCAAGAGGATCGGGCCTGACCAGTACATCGTGCGCGCCGCGTAGTCGGTGGCCATGTCTTGATGCTTCTTGTAGCGCGAGCCGCGCGCCTTGGTGTTTCGCGACCAGAGCGAAAATGCTGCTGCGATGTGAGCCCCAAACGCGAAAAGCAAAAGCAATCTCGTACCCCAGAGCACGGGTGTCAGTCCTTGGAGGAAGTGAGCGTAGGCATCGAGCGCTTCCTGTCCGCGGTACAGGTTCAGATTGCCGAGGAAGTGCCCGATCACGAAACCAACGATGATGAGCCCCGATAAGGCCATGACCACCTTTTTTCCAATGGTCGTTTGATGGAGCGTCAAGGCTCGTTGCATGGGTTCTCCTCAGTGCCCTCGCTGGCGGGCCGCCGATTCATACGTCCGCCGGCCAGGGCTTGCCAGAACCGGGCGGACAAACGAGAGCGTTTCAGTGTTCGATCGGGTCGTAGTATTCGACAAAGTCTCCGCGAAACGTTTCAAGCACCGTGACCCCGTCCTTCGCGCTCACGACATAATTGGGCCCGATCGGCACTTTGCCAAGGCCGCCCGGCGCATCGACGATGAACTTCGGGAGCGCGATCCCGCTAAGCCGCCCTTGAAGAGCCGCCATCAGCTCCACCCCGCGACTTAGACGAGTCCGTAGGTGCCCGGTGCCGCCGACTGGGTCCATCTGGAGCAGGTAATAGGGTCGAACTCGAGATCGGACCAGTCCTCGAAAAAGGGACTCGAGCGTATCGGTTTCGTCATTGACACCGCGAAGCAGGACCGTCTGATTCATCACCGGCAAGCCGGCGTCCGCAAGACGCGCGCACGCGGCTCGGGCCTCTTCGGTGAGCTCCTTGGGGTGGTTGAAATGGGTCATGATCCAGGTTCTCTCGTGGCTTTCGCGAATGGCCGTACAAAGCTCGGCCGTGATTCGCTGGGGCAGGGTGACGGGCGCCCGGGTGGCCAGCCGGACGTAGTCGACGTGTGCGATCTCCCGGAGTCGCCGCAGCAGTCGGGCGATTCGCTCGGTTGACATCAGGCACGGGTCGCCCCCCGAGAGGATGACATCGTGGATTTCAGGGTGCGCCTCAATCCAGGCAAACGCTGGCTCGAGCGCCGTCATCGATCGGGCTCCACCACCATCGCCGACGAGCCGGGACCGCGTGCAGAAGCGGCAATACACGCCACAGCGATCGGTGGCGATGAGCAGAACGCGATCTGGATAGCGCTGAATCAAATGAGGCGCGACTTCGTGAGCCTCCTCGCCGAGCGGGTCCCGCAGATCGCCCTTGGTGGCGATCGCTTCTTCGGCCCGGGGAATGCACTGTCGCCGAATCGGACACGCTGGGTCTGTCGGGTGACAGAGCGACAGATAATAGGGGGTGATCGAGATGGGCAGCCCCGAAGCCTCCGCACGGCTGGCCCCAATTCGCTCGGCATCGGTCAAGGCCAGAGCTTTGTCGAGAGCCTGCAAATTCGTCACGGCTTGCCGGGATTGCCAACGCCAGTCGTCCCATGCGGGCTCTTGCGAACCCAAGGACTCGCGAAAATCTAGCGGCAGCGCGCGCACGGCGCAGAGCTTACTTGGTGCCGCCTTGGCGGCAACTGTCCCCGGCCCCGGCTCGCGTGGGCCAAATGGGATCAGCGCGATCAGCAGGATCAGCTGAGTTGGTCGGGCTGGACAATCGGGCCGTGCTTGTCCTTCAGAGCGGAAAGCTCGGCTTTCTGAGCCGTGTAGACCTCGAACAGCTGCGGCGGGAGGTTTTCCTCCTTGCTGTAAGCCTCGGTCTGCAGCTCGATCCTCTCGACGATCTTGTCGATGTACAGGGCGAACTGCTTGTCGTAGAGGCTCTTGGGATATTCCTTGTCGATCCCAGCGAAGAGCTTCTTCAGATCCTCGTACTTGGGAAGGTAGCCAATCGGAGTGTCCAGGGCCTCGACGTCGCCGTGGGCGAAGAGCTCGAGCCAGCCAAGCCAGACTTTCACGTCGCGCTTCTCGCCGAGCAGCCCTTTGCCGTCACTGCCGCGGTCCGCGTGCGTCAAGAAGTAGTTCAGCCCGGCCATGATGGGCTTGCCCTCTTTGGACAGCGCCGGGTTGTTGTAGAACTTGAACTGCGTGTCCATGTAGTCGGCGAGGGGGCCGGGGATGAACGGCGCGTTGGCCCAGGGCTGCCGCCTCACACCACTGGCGCCGATCTCGGTTGCGGTGGCCGCGGATACGATCGACGCTCCGACGGCGACGCCGTGATCGTTGTCCTTGGCCGCCCAGACGGGTGGCATGGTGTCCGCGTCGCGTCCCGAGTAGGTGACGACCTTCACAGGCACGCCAGCCGGATCCGCGTTGGCCTCGGTGGCGTGGTTCTTGATAGCCGAGCAGAGCAGCGTGCAGCGGGCGTTTTTGTGAGAGATGGGAACCTCTTTGCCGTTCGCATCCTTTTTGCCCTCGTGCCACTCGCCTTGGAAATTGAGCCCATGATCGGGGTGCGGCTCACCGTTGCCCGCCCAGTGCGGTACACCGTCGTCGACCAGCACGTTCGACCAAATGACCTCGGTACCGTCGCCGCGAAGGCAGTCCATCAGGTAGGGGTCGCCTTCACGGTTCACGTCCTCGACGATGCCGAAAATACCCTTCTCCGGATTGACCGCCCGCACCGTGCCGTCCTGGGCGATCCACATCTGCGCCAGATCGTCACCGATGAAGTC
>JABDJF010000113.1 GCA_013002645.1 Myxococcales bacterium | reverse complement strand
CCATGAATAGACACTCACAGCACAAAACTACCGCAACCTGGAATGCCTGGGGCATGCCTCGCTTCGTCCTCGACATGGGCGCCCGGTCGTTGATCGACCCGGCGCCTTTTTTGTTGGGCGCGCCCCGCTTGAATGCCGCCTCAAATCAACTAGTTGGAGCCAGCCAGCAACGAAGGAGACCGTCGTGACACCCGCCAATCCCAAGCTGAAAAATCGCATCGGCGAATCGCTTTCCGGATCCCAGATCATTTGGGAAGCCCTCGTACGCGAGGGGGTCGAGGTCTGCTTCGGATATCCGGGCGGCGCGATCATGCCGGCCTACGACGCGATGATCGAATACCCGATCCACCACGTGCTGACGCGCCATGAGCAGGGCGCTTCGCACATGGCCGATGGCTTTGCACGAGCATCCGGGCAAGTCGGCGTCTGCATCGCCACCTCCGGCCCCGGCGCCACCAACCTGGTCACGGGCATTGCCACCGCCATGCTGGATTCGATCCCGATGGTCTGTATCACCGGGCAGGTTCCGTCTCAGCTCATCGGAAGCGATGCGTTCCAGGAGACCGACATCACCGGCTGCACCATCCCAGTCACCAAGCACAACTACCTGGTGACCGAGCCGGAGCAAGTCGCCCCAACGATCCGCGAAGCTTTTTACATCGCGCGCTCGGGGCGACCTGGACCGGTCGTCGTCGACATCACCAAGGATGCGCAACAGAAGACCTGCGTGTTCGAATGGAACGACCAAGAAATCGTCCTCCCCGGCTACCGGCCCGACTACGCGCCACTGGCCGAACAGCTCGAAGATGCCGTCGAGCTCATCGAGAACGCGAAACGTCCGATTCTGTTCTCCGGGTACGGCGTCATCAAGGCCCAAGCCACCGAGACCCTCACGAGGTTCGTTGAAACGACAAACATTCCGGTTGCTTGCACCTTGCTGGGCCTCGGTGGATTCCCGGCAACTCACCAGCAAAACCTCGGGATGATGGGCATGCACGGAGAGACCTGGGTCAATCAAGCCATCCAGGACGCCGATCTGATCATCGCCGTCGGGATGCGTTTTGACGACCGAGTGACGGGCAACCTCAAGACCTACGCGCAAAACGCGAAGAAGATCCACATCGAGCTCGACCCGGCGGAGATCAACAAGAACGTTCGCGTGGATGTTCCGATCGTCGCTGACGCGAAAGAGGCTCTCGAGGCTCTCATCCCCCTCGTCGGAAACTGCGACCGCCCCGACTGGCTCGCCTACATCGACGAAATCAAAGGCGGATCGGCCGTCCGGGACATCAAGAACCTCCCGGACCTAGGCAAGCTGTACGCTGCCCATGTCATCCACGACCTCTACCGTTTCACCGAAGGAAAGGCGCTCGTCGTCACCGACGTCGGACAGCATCAGATGTGGGAAGCTCAGTACTACAAGCACGACTATCCCAGGAAACTGCTCACCTCCGGGGGGCTGGGCACGATGGGCTTTGCCTTACCCGCGGCAATCGGCGCGAAGTTCGCCGAGCCGAACGAGTCCGTTTGGGTCATCTGCGGCGACGGCGGTTTTCAAATGACCGCAGCGGAGCTGTCGACCTGTGCGCAAGAAGGCGTCAAGGTCAACGTCGCCATCATCAACAATGGCTTCCTCGGCATGGTGCGGCAGTGGCAGCAGTTCTTCTATTGCGGACGCTACGTGGCGACGCCGCTCCTGAGTCCAGACTTCGTGAAGCTTGCCGAGGCGCATGGCTTGACCGGCATTCGCGTCGAGCAGCGATCCGAGGTGGAAAAGGCGGTTCGCGATGCCGAGGCGACGGAGGGTACGGTGGTCATCGATTTCCGCGTCGAGCAGGAAGATGCCGTGTACCCGATGGTGCCCGCCGGTGCGGACCTTCACAACATGATCCAGCGGCCGGACAAACCCGGCGATTCGCAGCACAATCCGATCTTCGAGACAGGGAAGGACGACTGATGTCCCAATCCGTGAAAAGAACGTTTGCGGTTTTCGTCGAAGACAAACCTGGTGTCTTGAACCGAGTTGCCTCCTTGTTTCGCCGCCGCAGCTTCAACATCGATTCGCTCAACGTCGGCGCAACCCATGAAGCCGGCGTGTCGCGCATGACCATCGTCTGCGACGCCGACGAGGACAAGGCCAAGCGGATCGAGGCAAACCTCTACAAGATGGTCAACGTGCTTTGGGTCGACGACATCACCCACAAGCAGTCGATCAATCGCGTGCTGGCCTTGATCAAGGTCAACTGCAACCGCGAGCAGCGCGACGAAGTCTTGAAAATCTGCGACGTGTTTCGCGCTCGGGCGATCGACATGTCTCCCGAACGCGTGACGATCGAGATCACCGGCCCCCAAGACAAGGTCGAAGGCCTGGTCTCGGTGCTCAGGCCATTTGGAATCTTGGAGTTGGTACAAACCGGCACCGTAGCGATGACCCGCGGCGTCGAGAAGCACGAGCTCGCGCACCCCACCGTCCCGGCGTCGCGCAACTCGGCAGCATAACCCCTTTGGAGAAGTAGAGAGACACATGACCCAGATTCGCTATGAAAAAGACGCTGACCTCTCGTTGATCCGAGGAAGAAAGGTCGCGATCATCGGCTACGGCTCCCAGGGCCACGCTCACTCGCTCAACTTGAAGGAGAGTGGCGTGGACGTTCGCATCGGTTTGCAGCACGGAAGCAAGAGCAAGGCGAAGGCGGAGGCGGCCGGGCTGACGGTGAAGTCGGTGAACGACGCGGCCAAGGAAGCCGACGTGATCATGATTCTGGCGCCAGACACCTCGCAGCCCGCAATCTACGAAGAGCAGATCGCGCCAAACCTCGAGGCGGGCAACATGCTGATGTTCGCGCACGGGTTCAACATCCGGTACGGCACGATCGAGCCGCCCAAGGACGTCGACGTGACGATGGTCGCACCAAAAAGCCCAGGCCACCGTGTCCGGGAAACCTATCAAGAAGGAGGCGGAGTGCCCGCCCTTTTGGCCGTCCATCAAGACGCGACCGGCCACGCGGATGCGCTCGCGATGTCTTACGCGGCTGGAATCGGCTGCGCGCGCGCAGGCGTGTTGACGACCACCTTCACCGAAGAGACCGAGACGGACCTCTTCGGTGAGCAGGCTGTTCTGTGTGGTGGGGCGTCGGAGCTCGTCAAGGCCGGTTTCGAAACGCTGGTCGAGGCAGGCTACCAGCCCGAGCTCGCGTATTTCGAATGTCTCCACGAGCTCAAGCTCATCGTCGACCTGATGTACCGCGGCGGTCTGAACTACATGCGGTACTCGGTGTCGAACACCGCCGAGTGGGGCGATTACTCGAGCGGACCGCGTGTGATTGGCGACGAGAGCAAGAAGGCCATGAAGCAGGTCCTCGCCGAGATCCAGGACGGCACGTTTGCCAAGCGCTGGATCGAAGAGAACCAGAAAGGCCGGCCGGAGTTCAACCGGATCCGGCACGCCGAGCAGGAGCAGCGCCTCGAGCAGGTCGGCGCGAAACTCCGGTCGATGATGCCTTTCGTCGACCCAGTAGAAATCAAGCAGGGAGAGTAAGTAAGGCGTCGCTCGAAGCGGCGTCGGGAGAATGAATCATGCAACCCGATCACGTACGGATCTTCGATACAACGCTCCGAGACGGAGAGCAATCACCTGGCGCGACGATGACCTCGTCGGAGAAGCTAGAGGTGGCGAAGACCCTATCGCGCTTGGGGGTGGACATCATCGAAGCGGGCTTTGCGGCCGCTTCGCCCGACGACCTGCGAGCGGTGAAGACGATCGCCGAGGCTGTGGGTGTGACGGGCGTGGAGGGTCGGCCATCTTCGGAGCCGCCGACCATCTGCAGTCTCGCTCGGGCCCACAAGCCTGACATCGAAAAGGCCGCTGAAGCGACCTCTCCAGCCAAGCACGGTCGAATCCACACCTTTCTCGCGACATCGCCCATCCATCGCGAGCACAAGCTCCGGATGAATCGCGATCAGGTGCTCGCCAAGATCAGCGAGATGGTCGCCTATGCGCGGAGCTTCTGCGAAGACATCGAGTTCAGCCCCGAGGACGCCGGACGGACGGAGATGGATTTCCTCTACGAGGCTTTGCAGGCCGCGATCGAGGCCGGCGCGAGCACGCTGAATATTCCTGACACGGTCGGTTACACAATCCCGGAGGAATTCGGCGGTCGTATCGCGATGCTTCGGGAGAACGTGCCTGGCATCGAAAACGCCGTGATCAGCGTCCATTGTCACAACGATCTCGGGTTGGCGGTCGCCAACAGCTTGTCGGCTGTCCAACACGGGGCGCGGCAGGTCGAGGTCGCGATCAACGGCATCGGCGAGCGAGCGGGCAACGCATCGCTGGAAGAGGTCGTGATGGCGCTGCACGTGCGACGCGACCTCTACTCCATCGAGACCAACGTCGACACCACGCAGCTCACCCGAGCGAGCCGCTTGGTCAGCAAAGTGACGGGCATGGTCGTGCAACCAAACAAGGCCATCGTTGGCGCCAACGCCTTTGCACACGAGGCGGGCATCCACCAGGACGGAATGCTCAAACACGAAGAGACGTACGAGATCATGCGTCCAGAGTCGGTGGGCGCCGCTAAGACGCAGCTCGTCCTCGGCAAGCACTCCGGCCGGCATGCGTTCGCGAATCGATTGGTCGAGCTTGGATACGTCGTTTCGGGCGACGGGCTCGACAAGGCGTTTGCGCGTTTCAAGAAGCTCGCCGATAAGAAGAAGCTCATTACCGACGCCGATTTGTTGGCTTTGGTCAGCGATGAGCTCTACCAACCCAAGGAATTTTGGCGACTCGAATCGATTCAGGTCGGCTGTGGCACTGGGATGCCCACGGCTACCGTCAGGCTCACCGGGCCCGACGGCGAGACGCAAACGGTGGCAGAGGTGGGAACGGGCCCCGTCGACGCGGTCTACAAGGCAATCCAGTCTATCGTTCACGTGCCTGCGACATTGCTCGAGTACACCGTGCAGTCGGTGACGGAGGGCATCGACGCCCTCGGCGAGGTGAGCGTTCGGGTGGCACCAGACGAGCATGGCGATGCCGAGCCGGACAAAATCAATCCGCAGTACGCACACTCTCGAGCGCGCGTCTTCCATGGGCACGGCGCACACACGGACGTCATCGTCGCCAGCGCCAAGGCCTATCTTGCGGCGATCAACCGCATCCTCGCGATCAGAGAAGCTAAGCAACCCGAAAGCAAAGCAGCCGGAAGCGCTGCATGACGATCATCATGAAACCAAGAACACTATTCCAGAAGGTTTGGGACGAACACGTCGTCGTCGAGGAGCCGGACAGGCCGGCGGTTCTCTACATCGACCTTCATCTCATTCACGAGGTGACGTCACCACAGGCCTTCACCGGCCTTCGTGAGCGCGGCATCGGAGTTCGACGCCCGGACAAGACCATTGCGACAATGGACCACTCGACGCCCACGCTGCCGAAAGCGCTTTGGGTCATCGACGACCAGGCTAAGGCGCAACTCGGCCAGTTGGAGCGCAACTGTAAGGATTTCGGCATCGAGCTGTACGCGCTCGGAGACAGCCGGAACGGGATTGTTCACGTCATCGGACCGGAGCGCGGTTTTACGCAGCCCGGCAAGACGATTGTTTGTGGCGACAGCCATACGTCGACACACGGTGCGTTTGGCGCATTGGCTTTTGGCATAGGGACGAGCGAGGTAGAGCACGTCCTGGCTACTCAGTGCCTCCTGCAGCGGAAGGCAAAGACCCTCGAGGTGCGCGTCGAAGGTCAGCTCATGCCCGGTGTCACAGCCAAGGACATCATCCTGGCCCTCTGCTCGAAAATCGGCACCGGCGGCGGCACTGGCTACGTCATCGAGTTCACCGGCTCGGCGATCCGAGCGCTCGACATGGAAGGCCGGATGACGGTCTGCAACATGAGCATCGAAGCGGGCGCACGGGCCGGCATGATCGGGCCGGACGAAACCACATTCGCGTATCTACGAGGGCGCGACCGCGTGCCACAGGCCGCAGACTGGGACGCTGCGGTCGAACGATGGACTCAGCTCTGCACCGACGAAGGCGCGGTGTTCGACAAGACCGTCGTCATCGACGCAAACAAGCTCGAGCCGATGATCACCTATGGGACGAACCCCGGCATGGGCATGCAGATAAGCGATCCCATGCCCACCACGGCTCGCTTCGAAGACGCCTCGCAGCGGGCCGCATTCGAGAAGGCGATGGGCTACATGGACCTTCAGCCTGGGCAGCGACTGCTCGGTAAGAAGATCGACGTCGTGTTCATCGGATCGTGCACCAACTCGCGAATCAGCGACCTCCGAATGGCCGCGGGTGTCTTCAGTGGACGCAAGGTGGCCCAAGGGGTGCGGACACTCGTCGTCCCCGGCTCGCACGACATCAAGAAACAGGCCGAGGCTGAAGGGCTCGACCAGATTTTCCAGGAAGCAGGGGCCGAATGGCGTGAGCCGGGTTGCTCGATGTGCATCGCGATGAACGGTGACAACTTGGAGCCGGGTCAATACGCGGTCAGCACTTCGAATCGCAATTTCGAGGGACGACAGGGCAAGGGGGGCCGAACTTTCCTGGCCTCCCCTCTCACCGCGGCCGCGTCGGCCGTCAAAGGCGAAGTCACCGACCCGCGGAGCTTGCTGCTTTCTTGAAAGGCTGACTCATGGCGAAATTCACCAGACTGACATCGTACGCGGTTCCTCTCCCCGAAGAGAACGTCGACACGGACCAAATCATCCCTGCTCGTTTTCTAAAAGTGACCGACAAGCACGGGCTTGGCGACAGCCTCTTCTGCGACTGGCGCTATCTCAAGGACGGATCGAACAACCCCGACTTCGTGCTCAACGAACCGGCGTCGCAGGGCGCGCAGATCCTACTCGCAGGCAACAACTTTGGCAGTGGGTCCTCGCGAGAGCACGCTCCCTGGGCGCTCGTCGGCTGGGGTTTCCGAGCGATCATTTCAACCGGTTTCGCCGACATCTTCCAGAGCAACTCGCTGAAGAATGGGCTGCTCCCTGTCCAAGTGAGCGAGTCCGTGTACAAGGCGCTGATGGAAGCGGTGCAGCTCGACCGTTCTACCGAGATCACCATCGACCTGCAGACTCAGACCGTGACCGCCCTAGACGGGCTCGAAACGACCTTCCCCATCGACGCATTTTCGAAGCACTGCCTTCTCGAGGGAATCGACCAGCTTGGTTACCTGCTTTCGTTCGACGATCAGATTTCGCACCATGAGCAACAACGGACATAAAGCCCCGGCCCCGGTCGTGGAGATCTACGATACCACTCTGCGTGACGGCACGCAGATGGAAGGCATGAGTCTGTCGTGTGACGACAAGCTGCGCATCGCGGAGCACTTGGATACGGTCGGCGTGACGTTCATCGAAGGGGGCTGGCCCGGCTCGAACCCCAAGGACGTCGAGTTCTTCGAGCGGGCGAAGGACCTACCTTGGAAGCACGTCACAATCGCGGCGTTCGGATCTACCTGCCGCGCCGAGGTTTGCGCCGAGGACGACCCTCAGCTTCAAACCCTGATCGCAGCGGAGACGCCTGTCTGCACCATTTTCGGCAAGACGTGGAACATGCACGTGACCGAGGTGCTACGCACCAATCTCGAGGAGAACCTGCGGATGGTCGAAGAGAGCGTCGCGTTTCTCAAGGAGAGCGGACGCCGGGTGATCTACGATGCGGAGCATTTCTTCGATGGATACAAGTCCGACCCCGGGTACGCGCTCGAGACCCTGCGAGCAGCTGCCCGCGCTGGAGCCGAAACGCTCACGCTCTGCGACACGAACGGTGGCTCGATGCCCTGGGAAATTGAAGAGATGATCAAGGCGGTTCAGGAGGCGCTACCTGACGCGCGCCTCGGCATCCACGCCCACAACGACGGGGAGTGCGGCGTCGCAAATTCCATCGCAGCGGTTCGAGCCGGCGCGCGCCACGTCCAAGGCACCGTAAACGGCTACGGCGAGCGCTGCGGCAACGCAAACCTCTGCTCCGTAATTCCCGATCTGGAGCTCAAGCTCGGCCTCCAGTCTCTTCCGAAAGGCGGCCTGAGCCAGCTCCACGACCTGAGCCACTTCGTTGCGGAGATCGCAAACCTGAGCCCGAACGAGCATGCAGCCTACGTCGGGCGAAGCGCCTTCGCTCACAAGGGCGGCATTCACGTGTCGGCGATTCGACGTCATCCAGAGTCGTACGAGCACATCGACCCGACGCTAGTTGGCAACGAGTCGCGCGTGGTCGTCAGCGAGCTGTCAGGGCGCAGCAACCTGCTCAGCAAGGCCGAAGAGCTCGGTCTCGAAGTGAGCTCCGCAAGTGGCGGGCGAGTCCTGGAAAAGATAAAGGAGCTCGAAGCCAAGGGCTTCGCGTACGAAGCCGCCGAGGC
Organism: Myxococcales bacterium; assembly: GCA_013002645.1. Lineage (GTDB taxonomy): Bacteria > Myxococcota_A > Polyangia > Polyangiales > Houyiibacteriaceae > SG8-38. Next base: position 1,838 of record JABDJF010000113.1, on the reverse strand, counting down.
CTCCGTAGCCGTCCTGATGGCGCGCCATGAGGCAGACTACGAAGCGCCTTTCGAGGTGCTGGACTTCCAAGCCGGCGTCGGACGGCGCCGTGGCGGCGGCATGTTCGCCGAGGCCACGATAAAGGTGCGGATCGGCGACGAAGTCGTGCATACCGCCGGCGAGGGCAACGGCCCGGTGAGCGCCTTGGATTCCGCGCTTCGCAAAGCTCTGCGTCCATTCTTCCCCGAGGTGGCGGATATGCACCTCACGGACTACAAGGTTCGTATTCTCGACGGCCGCAGCGGAACCGGGGCGACGACTAGAGTGCTGATCGACAGCCAATCGTCTCACGACAGCTGGAGCACAGTCGGCGCATCGAGCAACATCATAGAGGCGTCGCTCCAAGCGCTCGTTGACAGCATCGAGTATGGACTTTCGCTTGAGGGTGCCGCGCACAAAGGACAGCCGGAAGCCACCGCGGCGGGGACTTAGCCGTTGCCCTCGCGACGCGCGCCGTGCATCATGCCCGGTCGCACAGGTAACAGGACATGAAAGCCAAGATCACACTCCTTCCCGGCGACGGCATCGGGCCCGAAATCGTAGACGCGACGCGGCAGGTGCTCGAAGTCATCGCCAGCAAGTCGGGCCACACGTTCACGTTTTCCACGCATCTGATTGGAGGCATCGCGATCGACGAGACAGGTGTACCGCTCCCCGACGACACCATCGTCGGCTGCCGAAGTGCGGACGCAGTCTTGCTCGGTGCGGTGGGCGGGCCGAAATGGGACGACCCGAATGCTGAGGTTCGACCGGAGCAAGGCCTCCTCGGGATGCGAAAAGCACTGAAGCTCTTCGCGAACGTCCGTCCGGTGAAGCTCTTCCGTGGGCTCGAAGCTGCCTCCCCTCTCAAGGCCGAGCGGCTCCGAGGCGTCGACCTCGTCTTCATCCGGGAGCTGACGGGAGGCATCTACTTCGGGCAGCCGAAGGGTAAGGACACGAGGAACGGGCTGCGAACCGGCTTCGATACGATGGTCTACGACGAGCAAGAAGTTCGCCGCATCGTCGAGCTGGCTTTCCAAGTGGCTAGAAAGCGCGGTGGACACGTCACTTCCATCGACAAGGCCAACGTGCTGTCGACGATGCAGGTCTGGCGCGAAATCGCCACCGAGGTCGGCAGAGAGAACGCTGACATTCGTCTCGATCACCAGCTCGTCGACTCGGCGGCCATGCGGCTCGTCACGGACCCGTCTTCGTTCGATGTCATCGTGAGCGGCAACATGTTCGGGGACATTCTATCGGACGAGGGCGCTGTCTTGACCGGCTCGCTGGGGCTGCTCCCAAGCGCATCCCTTGGCGAGGGCAAGCTGGGCCTATACGAGCCGATCCATGGCTCGGCTCCAGACATCGCAGGCAAAGGGATCGCAAACCCGCTCGGCACCATCTTGAGCGCGGCCATGTTGCTTCGGCACAGTCTCAACCTCGACGAAGATGCGAAATCCATCGAAGATGCAGTTCAAAAGGTCCTCGACAGCGGGCTGCGGACGGCAGACTTGAGCGGCGGGCAACGTTCTCTCGGAACCACGGAGATGGCGGGCGCCGTCGTGACCGCCATCGAAGCCGCCTAAGGAAAGGACCGAAATGCCGCGCAAACGCGTTAGTCGCCTCTTCGATCTCAAGGAAGACGACCATGGGCGCCAGTACATGGAGGTCTATCTCGACGGCATCGCGCTGCTGCGCTTGGTGTTGAGCAACAAGGGGACTGCATTCAGTTACGAAGAACGAGTCGCCCTTCGACTCGGTGGTCTTCTGCCACCTCAGTACAACACGCTCGAACAGCAAATCGAACGCGTCTACGAGG
>JABDJF010000083.1 GCA_013002645.1 Myxococcales bacterium | reverse complement strand
CCATGACACTGACCAACAGCATCGTGTCCGGAAACACAGCAGTGTATGGGGTCGGTGGCATCCACAACACCGGAAGAACTCTCGGAAGCATGACGTTGACGAACAGCACCGTCTCTGGAAATACGGGAGGTTTCAGCGGCGGTATGGAGAACTTCGGAACCATGACGCTGACGAACAGCTTGGTCAGTGACGACTGCCGCGGCGACATCACCTCCAACGGCTATAACATCGAAAGTCCCGGCGACACCTGCGGCTTCGACCAGCTCACCGATCAGGCCAACGTTGGCGCCGACGACCTGAAGCTCGGACCGCTACAAGACAACGAAGGCCCGACCGAGACGCACGCGCTTGGTGAGGGCAGCGTCGCCATCGACGTGATTCCCGAGGTGGATTGCGTCGACGCGGACAGCGCGCCGCTGACGACCGACCAGCGTGGCGTCGAACGGCCGCAGGGTGACGCCTGTGACGTGGGCGCGGTCGAAATGGAGGTGATGCGATGACTCGGTACCTACTCGGATTCATCTGCGTGCTGGCGCTGGGCGTCATGGGGTGCAGCGAGACGGCGGGTAAGGGTGGTAGTGGCGGAGGCGATGGCGGTTCTGGAGGCGACGGTGGCGGTGGTCAAGGCGGTGTGGCGGCGTGCATCCCGAACGAGTTGGAGTGTGTCAGTGCGCAGATCGAGCCGATCGAAGGGATGTGTGAAGTCATCGTACCCGACCAGCCAAGTGCGTGCAGCGGAACCGAGAACATCGTGAACCCGATGAGCTGCAAATCTTCGGGGGATACGGTCATCCACAAACTCACACAGATGCAGATCGCAGCCGATTGTGACACGGGCCACAACCTCGACGCCTGCGATGGTTCTACCTGCGTCTCACCACTTGGTACAAACAGCGACGGCATCAACGGCGTCGACAACGCGCTGGCTACCGTTGAGTGGCTAGTGGAACAAGGCTTTCCTTGTGTTGACCCGCTCGGCAGCCTCGACCAGGCGCTCCACGAGGCGACGTGCACGGGTGCCACCGACATCGAGATTGAGGTCGACGCGGTCCCGAAAGAGAGCTGCGCCGTGGTAAGATTGTCAGCCCTCGGCACGACGAGCGATCCGATCCCGATGAACCTGAGTGACGACGGCTGCCTGAGCGGCACCATCGGCACGATCCCCATCGGCCTTGGCGGGACCCAACAAGCGATCGAAAACACAGTGGTGCGCATGACCGTGTCCTCGCTCGGTTTCTCCGATGGCATCCTGAGCGGCACGGCGGGTCCGTTCACAGCCGAGGCGATGTTTGAGGAAATGTGTGATGGTCTAAGCGCAGTCGCGATGCAGTTTTTCGACATCAACGTCGACCTGTCGGGCAACTCGCTGGAGCCCTGCAGTGCACTTTCGATGACCTTGCGGATTGGCGGCGAGGCGGTTCCGGCGCAGGAAGGAGGACGGTGATGCGATGCTTCTTCGGATTGGCAGTTGCATGGGCGCTGAGTGTGGCCCCGCTGGTTGGGTGCAGCGATGCCACGGTCGGTGGTGGCAATGGCGGGATGGGTGGCATGCCCGAATGTGCGAGTGCGAAAGATTGCGGCGATAGTGAGGAGTGCACCGAGCGTACTTGTATCGACGGCGTGTGTGGGTCAGCACTAGCCGCGAATGGCGTCGCGTGCACCGCAGACAACGAGTGCGTCGTGGGCACATGCACGGGCGGAACGTGCGAGTCCACGAACGTCGCCGACGAAGCAGCGTGCGCTGGCGACGCAGGAAGGTGTCAGCAGGGGAGTTGCAAGGTCGCCTGCACGGAGCAGGGAATTCGTGATGCCGTCGCGACAGGGGGAGGAGGCTACACGTTCGACTGCGACGGCCTGACGACGGTTGTGACGAAGGCAGAGATCGCGATCGACAAAGACGTCATTCTCGACGGCGAGGGCAAGCTCACCATAGACGCCGAGTGCATCATCGGGCTGTGTCGAAGGCATCGAGCCTTCTCTGTTGCGAAAGCCGTACGCGCAGAGTTGCGTGGATTCACGGTGACGGGAGCGCAGCGCGTGAGCCCTCATGACCCATGGTCTCCAGGATCGATCCACAACGAGGGAACCTTGGTGCTGACCACCAGCACCGTTTCGGGGAATGAGATGGCGGGCATCAACAACACTGGCGGAACGCTAACAGTGCTCGACAGTATCCTATCGGACAACGACGGATACGGTGCGACCAGCAGCGGTACACTGACGCTCACCAATAGCACCGTGTCCGGCAACTACCTCGACGCGGTGCACAATGACGGCGGGAGTCTGACGGTTAGCGACAGCACATTGTCGGGGAACAGGCTGTCCGGGATAATAAACATAAGAGGCATGGCGACGATTACCAACACCACGGTGTCGGGGAATGACGGCGGCATCGCCAGTCCCGGTTCAGTGCTCAGAATTGCGAGCAGCACGATCTCGGGGACTCCATGGACTGTTTTCGGTAACACCGTTGGAGACGGTCGCGGTTCGTTTGTCGAAATATACGCGAGCGTGATTGACGGTCCGTGTGATCAGCCCGACGACGACCCGGTAACGTGGACGTCGAACGGCTACAACGTCAAGACCGGCGGGGGCCACACATGTGGCATCGGCGGCCCGGAGACCGACCAACTCGTCGTCACCGCAGACCTGAACCTCGGCCCGCTTGCCGACAACGGCGGGCCGACGATGACACTCGCGCTGCTTCCGGGCAGCGTCGCCATCGACGTGATTCCGGAAGTGGACTGCGTTGACTTGGACGGGGCGCCACTCACGACGGACCAGCGCGGCCAGCCACGACCCGAGACGGGCGGCTCCATGTGCGACGTGGGTGCGTCTGAGGTGCAGCCGTAGGGACTAGCTCGGAATAACCATTCGTGTACGTCAATCATTCGTGACGTGCATACGCGCCAACGGGATCGGTGACCCTCCCCCGCCACTCCACGTCGCGCTCCCGTCGCTTCCCATGACACTCCTCGTGAAGGATCACGTGCAACCGCGTCCGCGCGCGACATCCCGACGTAGGCTACGCCTCGGTGCCAGTCGTCTTCGATGTCGGTGAGGGCGGCGAGGATGACGACGTCGTTTTCTAGGCCCTTGAAGCCGGAGACGATGGACCAGGTGATGGTGTCGAGGGACGCGCTGCCGAGGTGGGGGACGTCGTCCTCTGAGAGGCGGCGGAGGCCCATGCGCTGCAGGTGTTTGTCTTCGTCGCCGCGCGGGGTTTTGAGGAGCAGGACGGAGATGCGGCCGGGTGGGACGTTGTCGCGGACTTCGGCTTTCTCGACCCAGCTGGGGTCCATGGGCTTTTCGGGGACGTCCGTCCTTCCAAAAAGGGGCTAGCGAGTGACTCGCCGGCTCTCTCTACGTCGCTCGTGCGCTACGAATCGCTCGGCGATCTCCATGCCGAGGGGAGTCCCTTTCTCGACCTGCATGCGCGCCCAGATCCCTAGTTTCATCACTACCTGAAGCTCCTCGGGCAGGTAGTGCCAACGGTAGTTGTTGCAGAGGGCGTGCGCGGCCAAGTAGTTGTCTTCGGCGTGGGCTCCGCCGTGCGCGTGGGAGCTCACATGGTCTGCCTGCCACTTATGCCCGACCTTGCCGCCGCAGATGTGGCAACGGCCGTCCGTCTTTTGCAGGACTAGGTCGCGCTGCTTTGAGGTAAGCGCGCGACGCGACGCATTGTTGGACGTCTTCGCTTGGCGACGCTTTTCGCGGAGTCGAGCGAGTCGGTTGCGAAAGATAGTTACCTGGCGGTTGGAGGGCATGCGTGTGAAGTAGCAGGGGCCGGGCTCGGTGGTCGAGTTTCGAGTCGGGTAGCGAGAAGTCCAACTGAAGCGAGGAACCCATGGAGAACCCAAATCGAGAGACGCGAGGCATCGTGCTGGTGCTGGCGCTGATTGCGGCGTTTGAAATCTTTCGACCGGCGCCGGCGATGACGCAGACGACGATTGACGGCCAGTTGCGCGATGTCGTTTACGAGCTGCGGGGAATCAAGCAGGAGCTCGGGCAGATTCAGCGAAAGATGAAGTAAGGGCGGGGCCGCGCTTGGTTGGGGTGGTTCGCCAACGCACCGATTTTGGAGGTGTCCCCAGAAATCCGGTAGCTTGGAGAAGGGGCTTCGATGGGGAAGTGGATGGCAGTGCTGGCGTTCTTGGTCACCGTGATGGTGCTGGTCGTGGAGCGCGGGGCCGCGAACGAGGCCCGGGTTGCTGCGGAGGCTGAGGCTGAGCAGGAGTCAGTCGCGGCGCGTTGCGAAGAATACGGGCGCGAGGCGGAACGAATCGTGGAAGCACGCAACCCGACGCCTGAAAGCGAGCGAGGGTCCGGACTGCTCGCCGATGACGGCGGGTACACGGGGATACCGATCTACGCGAACGCGAGAGTTCCGCCGATTCGGTGGTTCTGCAAGAACAGCGAATTGGTTGTGGACCTGCGTGGGTCTTGGCTGCTCGACGCCGCCGATGCGACGCGCGCTCTCGAGAATCTACTGGCGGATTTCGAGGACAGTGGGCTGGATGCGAGGCGGGATGGGCTCGAGATCGAGCTGGGACTGGTCCTTCATGGGGGCGTGGCGCGCTTTGATCCTCGCGCCGAGCGGTCGCAGGCGATTACCGCTGAGTGAGGGAGAAGGGGTTCGCCCTCAGTCCTGCAAATTCCAAACAAAACTAAAGATCAACCCGCCCTTCGTGTCTAACGCCACCGCGAAGTCGAAGTCGAACTCGAAGCGGCCGCCGTAGTCGCCCTTGCCTTCGATGACGTCGAGGGGGAGGCCGAGGAAGAAGTCTTTGGCGGCGGCTCGGATGGCGAGGGTGTCGGGGTGGTCGATTGGTGACCTTGTTGAAGAAGTCGCGGTGCTTGTC
>JABDJF010000064.1 GCA_013002645.1 Myxococcales bacterium | reverse complement strand
GCCGCTACCTGGGCAAGGGAGTCCTGAAGGCCGTCGAAAATGTGGTGAACGAGATCGCGCCACAGGTGATCGGCGCCGAAGCGCTCGACCAAGCCGAGGTGGATCAGGTCATGCTCGACTACGATGGCACCCCTTCAAAGGCGAAGCTGGGCGCCAACGCAGTCCTCGGGGTTTCGATGGCCGTTGCACGCGCCGCGGCCGAAGAGGTGGGGCTTCCCCTCTGGCGCTATCTCGGAGGAGTGCAGGCGCAGGTTTTGCCGACCCCTCTGATGAACATCATCAATGGGGGCGCACATGCCGACAGCGGGCTGGAGATCCAAGAGTTCATGGTCGTGCCTCATGGATTCGATTCGTTTTCGGAGGCGCTTCGCGCCGGCGCCGAAACGTTCCACAATCTGAGGAAGCTCCTGAAAGAGGCCGGGCACGCCACCGGAGTAGGCGACGAAGGCGGGTTTGCCCCGCACCTCGCGACCAACGAGGAGGCGCTCTCGTTCGTCGCGCGAGCGATCGAGGCGGCGGGATACCGGCCCGGCCAACAAATCTCCATCGCCCTCGACTGTGCAGCGAGCGAATTCTACGACAAGAAGAAGAAGGTCTACACCTTCGACAAAAAGCCCGTGGACGCGGCAGATCTCGTCAAAATCTATGCGGACTACTGTTCCAAGTACCCGATTGTCAGCATCGAAGATGGAATGGACGAGAACGACTGGAACGGCTGGAAGGTGCAGACCGAGGCCCAGGGCGCGCAAGTTCAGCTGGTCGGCGACGACCTTTTCGTCACGAACACCGAGCGGCTTCAGATGGGTATCGATCAGGATGTGGCCAACGCGATCTTGATCAAGGTCAACCAGATCGGCTCGGTCACCGAGACGCTCGATACGATTCGTCTTGGCGCACTCAACGGCTACGCGTCGATCATCTCTCACAGAAGTGGGGAGACCGCCGACACCTTCATCGCCGACCTCGCTGTCGCGACCAACGCTGGCCAGATCAAGACCGGTTCCGCCTCGCGCTCGGAGCGCATCGCCAAGTACAACCAGTTGCTGCGAATCGAGGAGCAACTGGGTGACGCGGCAGTGTACGCTCGCAAGTCGACGTTCGCCGCCTGATCGCTCGATCCCGGCTGGGCCTCAGCCTGCGGCGAAGCGCAACGCGGATTCGGTGTCGTACTGCCCAGCGCGGAACGCGTAGTCGCCGAGGACTCGCCGAAGCGCATCGACATTCGTTGAAAAAGGCTCGATGCGCAATTCCGCCAGCATGCGGTCCATCGAGAGCAGCGCCGTGTGGCGAACTGGTCCATGGGTGCTCAACTTCGCGATCAGCGGACGGTCATCGGCCGGCAGGGGCAGCCCCACCGTAGCCGACGAGGTGGCGCGAACCCGGCCCTGGGGCGCCGGGGAAACTGCGAACGACGACACGACGGCGTCTTCGTCAGCGAGTGCCAAGACCGACGCGTCGAGCGCGTGGCCGCGCGGCGTAAGCGTTTCGACCTCTTCGGGGATCGCCTCGCCCGACGCGATTCGAAGCTGCAGCGCGACGAGGTCGACCCCGGTGACCATTTCGATGAGTGTGTGGTGCCTGGGCAGTCCGATGGTGACGTCCGACACCCAGGACAGGCCTGACGGATCGATGTGAAACCGGACCTCCAAGAGCCCTGCGTAGCGAAGCTCGCCCGCCAGACGCCGAGCGCTTTCGAAGAGAGACATTCGGAACGCCTCCCCGTCGACGCGAAAGAGCAGGTCGGGTGAAGGGGTTTCATGGATCAGGGTCTGCTCCGAGGCAGAAAGGCTGCGGTCGTATTCGACGATCGCGACGGTGGCCCCGTGAGAGTCGGCGGCAACCATGACCCCGACTTCGCGGGGCCGGGACGCGTCCTGGCGTTCGTGGAGCGTGCGCACCTGGGCCCTGTCGGCGGCCGCGCGGATGGTTGCCTGATCGGCCAGGGCGCCGAGAACGTCGAGGTCGGTGCCCACCACAGCCACATCGGCCTTCTCGGCCGCGCTCGCGAGCTCGAACATCTCGGGTTGGCCCTGGTAGCCGAGGTGGGCCGCGTCGGCGCCCGCCTGCTCGAGGATCGCAGGCAGCTGCTCGGTTGGAATCGCGTGCGCCTCGTCGAAGTCGACCTCGATGCTCCGATCCGCCGCCTCGATGTGCCGGCTCGCCTGCTCGTCTTTGGGAGCCACCACGATCGATTCGACACCGAGTCGCCGGCACGTACGGGCGACCCGCGTTGCCGCTTCTCCGCGGCGAAGAATCAGTACTTTGTCGAACACCCGCGGAGCATAGCAAGCGCCTCGGCTTGGGCACCCCGCCCCCCGGCTTGACCCAAGCGGAGGTGGGAGCCAGGAGCCAATCGATGCCCGTATGGCTCAGCAGTCGTCGTTTGGAACGACGCCCGGTTAATCACACCGATCTTCGTTGGCGTGCGGAAGCCATGCTGGAGTCTCTTGGCTTGCCGGATGCAGAGCTTTCGATCCTGCTCTGCGACGATGCGACGATCCGTGAGCTCAACCGCCAATACCGAAAGAAGGACCGCGCGACCGACGTGCTGGCTTTCCCGATGCACGACGGGTCTGGGCCCCGAACGACCCCAGCTCTGCTCGGCGATGTGGTCATCTCGTTGCCGACGGCGAGCCGGCAGGCCGCCGAGCGCGATCGCCCGATCGTCCAGGAAGTGACGTTCCTCCTGGCACACGGTCTCCTTCACCTCCTTGGCCACGATCACGCCAGCAAGCGGGAGGAACGAAAGATGACGGCGCGGACCGAGGCTCTCATGGCCGCGGTGGAGGCCGCGCGTTAACCCTTCGAACCTGTGGAAAACCGGCCGCGACTGCGATCCTTTGTGTTCGAAATTATTCGTGTAGAGCCTTGGTTTTCACTCCTATCTGTAAGAAACCAGGGCGCTTTCCGCTACGTGCTTGCGGTCGTGGCAACGCGGAGCGCTGGGGTCCGGACCGCTGGGGACGGGCTGTGGGAAACGGTCCATGCCAGGAGGCTCCTGCCCGACGGAGGCGCGCCTCGTGCGGCCCCGGATCGATTAACCCCAAGAAATTTGTTTGCGAAACCGCACAAAGACCCTTGTCAGCAAGGAAAAGCCCAGGCATAGATGGCGCCGTACCTGCCTGGGGCTTTCTTTTGGGGGCCTTTCTGAACAAAGGGGTCAGGTCACAGAGTTAGGAGGGAACTATGGTAGCGGGCAAGCGAATGACGAAGGCCCAGATCATGAGCGAGCTGGCCGACAAGAGCGGCCTTACCAAGAAGGAAATCACGGGTGTCTTTGGTGCGCTTCAAGACCTCGTGAAGAAAGAGCTTGGTCGCCGTGGTCCGGGGGAATTTGTCATTCCAGATATGATCAAGCTCAAAGTTCGTAAAATCCCAGCGAAACCCGCTCGGATGGGACGCAACCCGGCAACCGGCGAGGAGATGATGCTTCCGCCCAAGGCTGCGTCTAAGAAGATTCGCGCAACGCCTCTCAAGAAGCTCAAGGACCTCGTCCTCTGAGCCACTGAGACCACGAATCGAGAAAAAGGGGCCCTCAGGGCCCCTTTTTTGTTGGGTCTGTGCGTGTG
>JABDJF010000061.1 GCA_013002645.1 Myxococcales bacterium | reverse complement strand
CTCCACCATGGCCCAGTCAACATGCTTCCACGTCACCCTTTCGTTGCTGGTCGGTCACGTGGCATCCGGTTGCCACAATCGATTCGCCGGGAGGTTCGACTCCTCGTCGTTCATCGAACTCTCTCGGTTAGTGTGTCGGCGGCTCCTGAAGCTTGTCGAGAACCTGGTCGATCGTGAAGCTCGCCGGCTTCTGCCGTGGTGGGTAGTCCTTGAACGTCGAAAGGAACCTCGCAACGATGGCCTGCGCAGGCACGAAGACGAATGCCCGGTCGATTGTCCACTTGTCGTAGAACATCGTAGCCTCTTCGGAGGCGCGCTCGAAGGGATCTTGGCGCAGGTTGAAGAGCTTCGGCAGGCGCAGAGACGTGAACGGCCTCGCCCAAACGTCAAATCCATGGGCCTCTTGGATGGAGAACAACACCTTCCAGTCGTTGTATCGCATCGCCGACAAGGACCCGTCGTCCGTGAAATAGAACATCTCTTTGCGCGCGCTTGGCCCGTTGCCGAGAAGCATGTCGAGTTGGTTGTAACCGTCGGCATGAACCTTGAAGGTCTTGCCAGCGGCCCGGTGTCCCTCGAGCAGCTTCTCTTTGATGTCGGGTTCGCCGGCCGCTGCAAGCAGAGTCGGCAACCAATCCTGATGCGAGAGAATGCCGTTGGAGACTACGCTAGCGGGGATCTTGCCGGGCCAACGGACCATCGCTGGAACCCGAAAGCCGCCCTCCCACGTCGTGTTCTTCTCTGCGCGGAACGGAATCATCCCGCCGTCGGGCCAGGACATCACCTCGGCCCCGTTGTCGGTGGAGTAGAACACGATGGTGTTGTCCGTGATCCCGAGGTCGTCGAGCTTCTGCAGCACTTGACCGACGTGGCCGTCATGCTCGACGAGACCATCGGCGTAGACGCCCTGGCCGGTGACACCCTGAGACTCGGGCTTGAGCCGCGTCCAGATGTGCATCCGAGTCGGGTTGAACCACAAGAAGAACGGCTTGTCCGCGTTGTGCGCGCGTTCGATGAAATCGAGCGCGCCAGCGAGGATCTCCTCGTCTACGGTCTCCATCCGCTTTTTGGTCAGCGGGCCGGTGTCTTCGATCTTCCCATCGGCCGTCGCGCGAATTACCCCGCGAGGGCCGAAGCGCTCCTTGAATGCGGGATCCTTCGGGTAGTCCTCGTTCTCCGGCTCCTCTTCTGCGTTCAGATGGTAGAGGTTCCCGAAGAACTCGTCGAAGCCATGGTTGGTGGGGAGATGCTCGTCCAGGTCGCCGAGATGGTTCTTCCCATACTGCGCTGTCGTGTATCCGAGTGGCTTGAGAAGCTCCGCGATGGTGGGATCCTCGGGCTGGAGCCCAAGATCTGACCCGGGCAGGCCAACTTTCAGCAGCCCCGTTCGGAAGGGGCTCTGGCCAGTGATGAACGCGGACCGACCTGCAGTACAACTGTTCTCGCCGTAGGCGTCCGTGAAAAGCATTCCCTCGTTCGCGATTCGATCGAGGTTGGGTGTCTCGTAACCCATCATGCCCATGTTGTACGCGCTGATGTTCCAGAGGCCGACATCGTCTCCCCACATCACGAGGATGTTTGGCTTCTTCGTCTTCCCGTCGTTGATCACGTCTTCGGTTCTCACCAGAGCCGCTTTGCTTGGTTGCACATTTCGCTGTCGCGGCTGCCAATTCTTAGGAGGCGGCGCGTCGCGTTGCCCGGTTGTCTCAGCTGCGGGCGGTGCCCCTGCGGCATCTTCTTCGCCGGAAGGCGTCGTCGCCGGCTGACAGGCACCCACAAAGAGCGAAATGGAAACCACCAATCCTGGGGCGTCAATGCGTGCCATCACTCGATTCCTTTCGGTCCGCGTTTGAGACGAGATGTCTTTTCAGGCACATCGACCTGATTCCGGCCGATTGACGCGCGGGCCCGCCCATACAACGGCAGTGGTCTCCCTGTGTCAATCGAAATCGGGTTCGGGGCTTTAGCCTCGAAGCAAACGCCAGCGCCCAAGTTGCAGCCAAACACGCCAGCTCGCCCCGACACCAACTTCGCCTGGTTCCCGATGGTCAGAGCGCGCATCTTCTTCGAGGCCAGCCGGCCCTGTTTTCGCGCGCACGGCCTGGTTCGTTGCGGTACAGTTCGGCGATGCCGCGCGCCGTCGGAGTCTTCATGCTGCTGTTCTTCGCCCTCCATGGCTCTGCGAAGGCCGAGAACAGCGAGGACATCATTGCCGGGAGCGACGTCGCGCTCACCGGTGGTGCGGTCGTGGCGAACGTACAGACGGGCGGCGCAATGTGGTTCAACCCGGCTGGCGTCGCGAGGCTCGACGGCCGATCGGTCGGTCTGACGGGCGCCGTGCTGTCCTACAGCCGCGCGAGGGCACCAGGTATTCTTTCGTCGGAAAGCGGGGCGCAAAGCGACGGTGTGTTCTCCGCCGTGCAGGCCATACCCCGAGCGTTGACGTTCGTCATGTCACCGCGACCCGCGCTTCGTTGGGGGCTCGGCCTCTTCTTCACGCGGTCGTTCAACAAGTTCTTCCAGGATTCACTCACGGTCGCGCCCGGCACGCCTGAGACGTCTGAGTTCTTCGCGACCGCAGACAGCGAACGCAATCTCTACCACATCAGCGGCACGGTGGCGTGGAAGAAGAGCGAGCGATTTCTTTTTGGTGGTGGTCTCGACATCGTGATCGCCTCCCAACGGCTGGGCGAGACCGTCTCGGGAGCCTACGGCGAGGACGGCAATGGCGGCACGTTCAGCCAGAGCCTCAATCTGGACCGATCGGGCGCCGGCCTTCAGATGAAGGTCGGTTTGCAGTGGGAGCCCGTCCCGCGGTTTCGGTTCGGATGGATGGTCGCGACACCCACGTACCTCGTGTACCTCTCAGAAGAGGGAACCCGAACCGAGAGCATTTCGCCGCCGGCCGGACCTCCAGTGTTTCGAGGGACGCAAATCGACGAGATAC
>JABDJF010000055.1 GCA_013002645.1 Myxococcales bacterium | reverse complement strand
TCGACGACCGCACTCACCTCGGCGCCGCTACCGATCGGAACCTCCGCAGCGACCGCATCATCGATGTAAAACCTCGCGATCGTCCCGAGCTTGGCAGAAACACCCAAGTGCGCCGAGAGCTCGACCGGCTCCCCCGGGCTGGTGACCTCGTCCCGCTGGACCCCGCCGAGGATCCGTCGAAGCCCGGGGTTCCGACCCCAGCGCTCCATGGTGGTGCCGAGTGAAGAGGCCGCTGCCTCCAGCATGGAAGGCGACTGGTCGCTGACGGGCAGCCGTTTGTCGACCTCTCCAGCGATCGTCGAAGCGATTCGCCGGATTCGCTCGGCTAGGTCCTCGGCTGGCTTCGGATCGTTCACGGGGACGAGTATAGGCCGCTTAGGCCTCGTCGTCGGTGACCACCGCCAGGTAGGGAAGATTCCTGTACTTCTGTGCGAAGTCCAGGCCGTAGCCGACGATGAACATGTCATCAACCGTGAAGCCTAGGTAGTCGATTTGGACGGGAACGCCGGTGCGCGAAGGTTTGTGAAGCAAGGATGCGACCTTGAGCGATGCCGGCTGGCGGGTCGAAAGGTTCTGATGGAGATAGGCCACAGTGAGCCCCGTGTCGACGATATCCTCGACCAGGATCACGTGTTTGCCCTCGATCGAGTGACTCAAGTCGGTCGTGATCTGCACCACCCCGCTGCTTTCCCGCTCGTTGCCGTAGCTGCGGACGGCGAGGAAGTCGATGGCGACATCGAGCTCGATGTGGCGCACCAAGTCCGCAGCAAACATGTAGCTACCCTTGAGGACAGGGACGACGACCAAGTCTTGGCCCCGGTAGTCGTCGGTAATCGCCCTACCCAGCTCTGCGACGCGCCGGGCAATCGTTGCCGCGTCGATGAGTGGCGTCGTCGGCATCGGAACCTGCTCAGTTCGCGGAGAATACGATGGGGAATTTCGCCGGCCCGCCATCGGAAGACGCGGGAAAACGCCAACGTCGAACGGAGGCTTCAATGCACTCGGCAAGCCCACCGGGGCCAGCTCCATCGGCGCTCACCTCTTTGACCCTGCCGGACGCCGCGACCGTGACGCTCACGTCCAGTCGAACCGACTCTGGTGACTGCTGACCGCGAATCGCGCGCTCGTAGCAGCGCTGCAGGCGCGGCTTGTTGGTGGTCACGGTTGCCCGAACGCCGTTGCCATCGAGCGGTGGCTTCGCGCTTGGGCTGCTGGCGGGCTCTTTCACCGCGATTTCTGCAGGCGCGTCATCGGCACCTGAACCGAAGTCATCCAGAATTCTTTGCTCCGCGGCGCTCAACGAATCTTCAACCGGCTGTGCACGGGCCCGGCGACGCTTCTTTGGCTTCTGCTTCGGGGCTGGCGTCATCGTCGGCCCATCGTTCGCCGGATTCGGCGGTTCGAACACGAGCTTCGCTTTAGGAGTTTGGTTCGCTGGCGCTGGCGCATTCGCACCCCCGGCAACTGCCGCATTCGCACCCCCGATAGCTGCCGCATTCGCGCCCTCGGTGGCTGCCGCCTCGATCGGCTCGTCAGCAACCGTTGTCGTCAGCTCGGCGGCCTCGTCTGGGTTGCCATCGGCACCGACGCTTGGCTCCGCTGAAGCTCCCGCCGCAGGCTGCTCCAGCAAGTCGGGCAACGTGCTCGGTGCTTGTAGCTCGGGCTTCGGAGCACGCGCCCGAGGCTCTGCAGGTGAGGAGTCGCGATCGCCGAGCCAGTCAATCAGCACGGAACCCCCGAAACGCTCATAGGCCAGAAACGAAGAGACTGCGGTCAGCACGATCACCGCCAAAATCAACGCGAGCACGCCAACCGAAAGTCGTCGGCGTGGCTCCGCAGTTGCCGCGGCAGCCGCCGGAGGCACCGAAGGCACCGAAACCCCTTCGCCCGGAGCGGCCGGAAGCCCTGAAAAAGAACCCAATCGCGCGGATGAATCGAAAAACGCAGGCGGGCCAATCGGCGCCGGTGGCTGCGACATCTCCCCGAGCGCGCCGGGCGCTTCTTCCTCGGGCGCAAGTGAATCCGCTAGCGGAACGAAATCGTGGGGCACGCCCGCGGCGTCGAAACCTGCCATCGGCGCCGACACGACGGTGGGCTCCGAAGCAGCAGTGATAGAAGTCCGCGAGTCGACAAACGGCGGCATCGACGAAAACGAAGCCCGCGACGGAGGACCCGAATGGCGGCGCTCGTGCAACAAGCCCATGAGCTCCGGAACCGTTGCAAGCGGACGCCACTCGTCGAAGCCTTCACGCCAAATCAGCGAGTACTCACTCACGGCACCCGCGTCGATTTTGTGACCAAGCTCTTCGAGTCGAACCGGCCCGACCGGGACGTCGTTGATCGAAACGTGCCACTGCGGCGCCTCGCCTTTCATCGCAATCGGCGGACCGGCCGGCGCGATCGGGAGCGCTGGCGCCAAGCCCGGATGCTGACCCACGAGCGCACTGCTCGCAGCAGCTGGAATCGAAGAGACCCTGCGTGCAGCGGCAGACGGACGGCGCGGCGGCACCGATGACGAACGCCGGCGACCCGGCGACGACGGCCGACGCGCGCGCGCGGTAGGTGCTTCCTGTGTGAACGGCGCTGCAGGCTCTGGCCTGCTTCGGCTGACCTCTTCAAAGCCATACGCCGACCCGGCGGGAACCGTCACGTCCGGATCGCCGCCGCGTCCGTCGACGAGGATCTTGTGATCGCACTTGCGACACGGGAAACGCACGACTCGACCGCGAACCTTCTGGTCAGCGATCTTGTACTTGGCGTGGCAGCTATCGCACTCGAATCTCATCTGTCTCGTCGGTTGTGGGCGGGCACACGCAGTTGCACCGATTCCAGGGTGTCATCGACTGAATCCTAGCGCGAATTGGGGGATGTTCCAACAGGAACGCAAAAATTTACATGCCGGAAAGCACGTAATAGCGGGCCTGAATGTCGTCATAGAGTAGCACCAGCCGGTTCTCACCAATTCGACGTGACCAGCGCTGATCCTCTTCATCGTAGGCGATTCGGAAGCTCGCGCTGTAGCGGTAGGCGATGAGCACCCGGTCCATTTCCCTAACGATTGTGCGGTACTTGATTTCGTACCGAACGTCGGTGACCCGCTCCCGCCAGCGGCTGAGCTTCTTCTGTAGGGCCCGGTAGTCGAGGTCGTCGTCACCCGATGGGGTGCCGTTGTCGTCCAAATACTGGGTATGCGCCATCGCCAGGAGGGCCCCAACGTCGCGGGCTTCGACCGCATTTCGGTAATTCTCCATGAAGGTGATGACGCCCCGGTTCTCCGGCGTGTCCTTCACGGTGGTGTTTGGGATGTTCTTCGTGCAGCCCGCGGCCGCGAACAGCGCCGCACAAAATGCCACGGCGGATAGGGGTCTACGCATGCAGAACATCACGAGATCAACACTCCTCTTTCCCAAGACATTCCCGATTATCCATCGACCGCTACTGAATCCCATAATCTTTGATTTTG
>JABDJF010000050.1 GCA_013002645.1 Myxococcales bacterium | reverse complement strand
ATTCCACAGCATCGAGAAAGACCCGTGCCTTGAGCTCGGTTTCGGCGACCTCTCTGTCAGGATCGCTCGCTTCGACGATGCCGCCGCCAGCCCAGTAGAGCGCTCGGCCATCCGAAACCGTCGCGGTTCGAATTGCTACAGCAAGTGAGAGTCCACCATCGTGATCGATGAAACCCAAGGCGCCGCAATAGATGCCGCGCGGATGTTTCTCGAGCTCCTCGATGATTTCGAGGGCACGAACCTTGGGTGCACCCGTGACGCTCCCGGGAGGAAACGTCGCTTCCAAAATCGCTTCGAGTGAAACCTCCGGTCGCGTAGTGCAGCTCACGGTGCTCACGAGGTGATAGAGACCGGTAAACGGTTCCACGAGCAGGGGCTCGTCCACTTTCACGGTTCCGATCTCGGCAACTCGGCCGAGGTCGTTGCGCATCAGATCGACGATCATCGAATGTTCCGCCTGCTCTTTCGGGTCTGCGCGAAGGCGTTGCGACGCGCCGTCGTTGGCAGTCTCACGCCGGATCGTCCCCTTGATCGGACGGGTAACGAGCGTTCTGCTCCCAGCTTCCCAATGAATGAATCGCTCCATGGTGCACGCGAGCACGGAATGGTCCCCGCCATCGAAGAACATTCCGAGAGGCACCCGACTGGCGACTCGCATGGCTCGCCAGAGCTCGAGCGCATCGCCTGCAAACGGCGCGGACCAACGCCTGGCGACGTTGACCTCGTAAACCTCGCCCATCGCGATGTAGTCGAGCGCCTTGGCGATCGATTGGCGGTGCTCGTTCGGGTCGTCCACTTCGATCGAACCGACCACGGAAGGCGGCGTTTCGCTGTCCTCTAGCTCGTCCAAGCGAGCGCAAAACGAAGCGCAAGCCTTGCGATTGTCGCCAATGACCCAGGCCTCGCCCTTTTCGTGGTCGAGGGCGAGCAGTGCCGGATAGCGGCGAAAAAGCATGATCGGGTCCGCGCTCCGTTCGAAGCGCGGCTCTCCACGCACTGGAGATGACCAGAACGCGTCGTAGGCGATGTAGCCGATCCAAGCCGGCACTTCGCTTGGTCTAGGTCCGTCTGGAATGGCCCCCTCGCTACGTTGACCAACCCTGCCAAGCGCTGCGAATGGCGCCTTGGCGCCGAACTCCACGCGAATCTCTTCGGCGGGCCACGCGGCGAGAAACGAAAACCGACCATCGCGCGCCTCGGTTCGATTCGAGTCGAGCCAGGCGAACCCGGACTCTGCCCGCAGTCGTCGCGCTACGGCGAGCTCATCGATTGATGCAAGGCGTTCGGCCCACACTCAGCTGATCTACTTGCTTGTCGCGAACTGGTAAAGCAACCTCTCGCAGTGATTCGCCCAATGATCTTGCTTGGATTGCTCTGCGCGGCGGCCTTTTCCTGCAAAGAGTCCGTGGGCAGCTTCGTATTCGAAGCCCGTATCGTCGACGGCCAGAACGGCAATCCGGTCGCCGGGACAGATGCCACAGCGCTGAGAATCGGCATTCAAGAGGGCGAGCTTCCCGCGCAGGAGTACGCGTATCCAATCACCGACGGAGATTTCCAGGCGCTGCTGGAGTTCGACCTGTTCACTCGCCCAACACGCATTCGCGTCGAAATGACTGGAGAGACGACCGAGCTCGTGAGCGCCTCGCCGACATTCATCCCAACGGCAAGCGCCGGCCTGCTTCGCGTCGTCGCGGCCGCGCCGTCTTCCTGCGAACGGGTCACGTTCAACCTCTTGGAAGCACCCCGTGCGTTCTTCGCAATGGTGCGGTCGGGCACGTTCGCCTTGGTCGCAGGTGGCACGGGCCCATCCGACGAGCAGCTTGAATTCTTCGACCTGCTCGAGTGGGAGTCGCGCCTGTTCGTGGAGGACTTCTCGGTGTCTGAGCTCGGTGCAACGCGGGCAGTATCCATCGACGAAGCCGAGATCTTGGTCGTTTCGGACAATACGTCGCCGTTCATCTTCAACATGCTCGACCCAGACCGTCGAATCGCGCCGGTGTTTCTTCACAACGGCGCAGGGCCAAGGTCGGCGCTCGTCTCCGTTCCAGGCGTTGGAGCCATGGTGATTGGAGGCGAGTTGGGGGGCGAGGGTCAGTCCGGGGTATCCCTCGTCGCACCTGGCGGCGACGTGACACCGTTGGAGCTCAGCACGCCGCGTTCCGGACCCGCGGCAACCGCTTTGGGCGCTGACGTCCTCGTCGTCGGCGGCAATGCGGAGGGCGATGCCGAGCTTCTCCTCGATGGCAGTCCGACAGGGCAGCCGATCGCAGGGTTCATGGACGGCGTCCGTGAAGGCGGGCTTCTCGTTGGTGATGGCGATAGCCGCGCCCTCCTCCTCGGTGGCGTCGGCGCCGGAGACGCTGTGCGACAAGACAGCGTTCGCTTTGATGCCTGCCCGAGCCCCTGCGCTTCGTCGGCCGGGCCCCAGTGGACCACGGCGCGCTTGGGCGTCCTACTGCCCGCGAACAGCGCACTGCTCGTCGGCGGTGAAAGCTCCTCGATGGTGGAAGAGGTCCGGTGGACCGACGGAAGCGTCGAGATTCAACCTATCCTCCAAATGCAGTTCCCGCGCGCTGGCGCGGGCGGTCTCGCCTTGGAAAGCGGCGCGTTCATCGTAGCGGGGGGCGACGATGGTGTCAGCATCCGGGACGATTTCGAGTTCTGCGTCCCCTCCGCGCTTCAACCGCTCTAGAAGGATGGGGTAGCGATGCCCGAACCTGTTACTCTGGGATTTCCCGGGCAGATGCTACGCAAGCTGGAGAAGTACGAGGTCCTCGACGAGATCGGCCACGGTGGCATGGCTACGGTCTACCGGGCACGTGACAGCTCGCTCGACCGATTCGTCGCCCTCAAGGTGCTGCACCCGCATTTGCAGCGGACCAGCGAAGCCCGCGCCCGATTTACGCGCGAAGCCAAGAGCGTCGCGAAGCTCCGACATCCGCACATCCTCGAGATCTACGACTACAGCGGCGAGGCCTCGGACGAGACATACATCGCGGCGGAGTTGCTCACCGGCCCCACACTCAAAGACTTCGTGCTGCAGCAAAGGGAGCTGCCGGCAGAGATCGCCGCCTGCATCGCGCTTCAGCTCGCAGATGCGCTCAGCGCTGCGCACGCCAAAGGTATCATTCACCGCGACGTCAAGCCCGAGAACGTGCTCATTCACGAAAACCGCTGCGTGAAGCTCACCGACTTCGGAATCGCGTACATGGTCGACGCGCATACGTTCACCGTGACCGGTCAGATCCTCGGCTCGCCGGGTCACATGGCACCCGAGCAGGTGGAAGGCGGGACCAGCGACGTCCGCAGCGACGTCTTTTCGCTGGGGACCGTCCTGTATTTCTGTGCGACCGGTCGACTGCCGTTCATCGGCCGCAACGCTCACCACCTTTTGAAGTTGTTGCTCGACGGGGAGTACCCCGACCCGCTTCGCCTCCGTCCATCGATGGGTGCAGAGCTCGCCCAAATCATGGACAAGGCGCTCTCCCGCGCGCCCGGCAACCGCTATCAAAGCGCCGATGAGATGGCCGACCGCCTGCGAGCCTTTCTAACCGAAATGGGCATCGATGATCCTGACGGGACGCTGGCCAGCTACCTGGCGGCACCAAAGGAGGTCGCCAAGGAGCTCGAGCAGCACACACTTCAAAGGTTGCTGGCGCTCGGCGCTGAAGCTGCGAAATCGGGCCAGGTGTCGAAGGCGCAGGCCGCGCTGAGCCGCGTTCTGGCGCTCGACGAAGGCAATGATCGCGCCCTCAAACTGCTGGGGACCCTGGGCCGGCGCCGCCGCGTGAACCTGGTCGTCGCGCTCGTTGCCGGGGTGCTCGTGCTTTCGCTTGCTGGGGTTGTGTACCTGAGCCGGCGAGAAACGGAAGACGCGCGTGTGGAGACGAAGGCCCTTTCGAGCGCAGAGCAAGGCACGAGCGACATGTCCGGAGAGACAGCCCGGGCAATAGAAACCGATCTGCCGAGCCGCCCGGAAGACGAGCAGGTCGCGGTGGATGAGACTAACCAAGCAGACGAACGCACCAAGCCTGCGACTCCAAACGGCCGGCGCTGGGTGGTGTTCAAGCCGACGCCCCCGAATGTTTCGATCAGCGTCAACGGCAGTCCGCTCAAGCCGTTCGGCCCAGATTTTCAGAGAGTTCGTCTCAAGGTTGGCAATCACACGTTTCGGTTCGTGGGTGCCGAGGGCTGCTGCGAAGAGCGGGCCATCCGCAGACGGATTCCGGCTGGGGCGCGCGACTTCGAGCTCTCGGTCAAGCTCCGCTACAAACCAGCGAGGCTCTACCTCAAGGGGCCAGCGCCGG
>JABDJF010000041.1 GCA_013002645.1 Myxococcales bacterium | reverse complement strand
TGGTTCAGATGCTCACCTTCCCCGGTCTCCTCCTGTCCCATTCCCTCTATTTCGCGCTCTATACCGCATACTCCGCAAGAGCCATCGACGGTCGGAAATGGTACACGCCCGGAAATTACAAGAAGGCCCTCGGTCACCTGACCAAGGCCTATTTGAAGAATCTCGTTACCGAACCAGCCAAAACCGGGCGGCGATTTCTACAGACGAGTGTCGGAAACTTCGCGGGAACCGTGGTTGGATATGACTACACGATGCTCCTCCTCCTTCTGGAGCATCACGCCAGCAACGTGGCCATGTATGAGAAGAGCGAGCGGACCGAAACCAAGGGGGAATATTACTACCGACAGATCATGGCCACGACGAACTTCGTCCCGTTCGCGAAGCTGGATTTGTTCCTCCAGGAAGCTCTCGAGGAAGTGGACTTTCCGACCCCCCCGGATTTCCGCGTGTTCTACGCGGCGTTGGATACGCATCTCGAGCACCACATATTCCCTGACCTGCCAGACAATCGTCTGCGGGAGGTCGTTCCCCAGGTTCAGGAGATCTTTGAGCGTTACGGCTTGCCGTACAACATCGTGAACTTCGAGAGCACGGTTCCGGACATCGTCGGTCGACTGTTCAGTAGGACGGCCCCTGTCGCCAACAAGGAGGAAACCGTCTTGGATCTGTTGAAAACACCGACGGATCTTACCAAGAGGCTTTTCTATGGAGTGACTTATCGCAAACCGGAAGAGCCTTATTACATGGGCGTCATCACGGAAGACAAGACCGCAACGACCGTCGTGGAATCAGTTAGCGAAATCGGTGGACAGGCGCGCACCTTCCGTTTCGCCATCCCGGAGAAGTGGAAGAAGATGAAATGGGACGCGGGATCGTTCATCTCGGTCGAGGTGGAGATCGACGGGGAAAGGGCGATCAGGCAATACAGCCTGACCCACGCCAGCGAGATTGCGGAAACCCTGGACATCACCGTAAAGCGGATCAAGGACGGGAAGGTTTCGAACCACCTCAACGACAATCTCAAAACAGGGGACACCATCACGCTCTTCCGCAAGCCGCAGGGTGAGGAAGGGTTCGTCATGGAGGAAATCCCAGACAAGCCCCTGTTCATCGCTGGCGGGGTGGGCGTCACGCCGATTTTGAGCATGATCCGGAAAATCGCGAACGAGTCACCCAAGACGGACGCACGCTTCCTCTACTTCAACAGGGATGAGGCGGGAGTCCTCTTCCGCGACGAGCTCGAGAAGCTAGCGAAAACGACCGGCCTCGACGTCCGCTTCGTTTACGATCCATTGCCCGGCGCACCAGAGCATCTGGAAACGTCCTGGATTTCCAAGGAGCTCCTCGAAAAACACGTTCCCGACCTGCTAGAGCGGAATGTGCACATCTGCGCACCGGACGGGTTCATCTCGAAGACCAAGGGATACCTGAGGGAGCTCGGCTTCGACATGGGCCGGTTCCACATGGAGATGTTCAAACCGCCCGAGGTCAAGAAGGACCAGAACGCCAGTTATGTGTATCACACGGTCAAGTTCCTGAAGTCCGGCAAAGAAGTGCAAATCAACGAGAACACCACGCTCCTCGACGCTTCGAGAAAAGCGGGAGTGCCCGTTCTCACCGGATGCGAAAAAGGGCTCTGCAAGGCCTGCGTCTGTCCCAAAACTCGGGGCATCACTCAACTGGAGGGAGAGAACCCGGACGAGTTCCTCAACAAGATCACCATCTGCAACACCGTCCCGCGCTCGGACATCGAGCTCAATATCTAACGGAAGCTCACAGGAAAGAGGTCATGTCGAGGAGCAGGATGCCGGCGCTATAGCCTGGCCAAGCACCGAGGGCGGAGGTCGCGGTGAGCGCCCAACGCCCGTCCTCCGAGAATACCGGTTCGTGCGGGCCAATCCGGTAGACCGCCCCTCGTGTACCCGGTTCGTAGACTTCGTTGAATCGTACTGGCGACTCTGCGCGCTTACCAGTTGACCGCGACCGGGCCGACTGGAGGCTGGTCACCGTTTTTGGATCGCTGCGAAAGAACGACCCCCGCGGTGACGCCCGCTGCGACCACGACGGCGCTGGCGGCGACGATCCAAGGCCACTTCTTCTTCTTGGCCCTGCGGCCGTCGTCTCTTGGCGTGTGCCGGGGCATCTCGAAACGGCTTGCCGCGCCGGAGGGCATCAGGACCTGCGCTCCTTCGATGGTTGCGGTGAACAGCACACCTCCCTGGCGGGTGCGCGCGGTCGCTGCGCATCCGTTGTGCACGCCGGGATCCGGAAGCTTCAAGCTCGCGCTCGTCCCTTGTGATGTCCGCGAGATCGTCCGCGCGTTGCTCGCGATGTTGCATTGAAGCGTAGTGTGATCCACCAGACCTTCGGGCACGCGCAGCACCTGTGCCACCATCCATGACTGCCCTTCGAGGGTCTTCTCTTCGATTCGAAGCTCCACGCTGTGCTCGCTGCTCTGTGCCTCACGCACTTCGTCGAACACGGCACGCACCGAGGGAGGCGCCAGCCGGCTGAGTTGGTAGCTCCCGCGCACGGCTAGGAGGCGGCGTAGGTCAGCCCGCATCGATGTCTCGTCGCCGAGGGCGTGGTGCACGAGCGCTCGCATTTCAAACAGCTGCAACAGCTCTTCGATCGTCAGGTCTGCGTTTCGCGCCGCGGCGTCGAAGCTATCGAGCGCTCGCTCGAGATCGGCTTCTTGGTAGGCGTCGACGGCTCGATCCAACATCGGATGCGCTTGCACCGTGCTTGGCAGCAGCCAGTGCAGAGCAAAAACCATAACAATTCCAGTTCGAAACCCCACTTTTCGCCCGATTGCCACAGTAGCGCAACATACATAAATAGTCAAAGATTCCGCTGGCATTGATACGGCGGCCCCGGCTACGCTGGTGTTGAGGAATACAAACCAGATGTCACGCGGTTCTGAAGACGCAGCGGTGCTTGAGGCGTCGGTAGTGGAGGTGCTTCCGCCTGCCCAAGACTCTGTTTTGCCCGAGCCGACCGGCCCGGAGCGCATTGGGCGCTACAAGCTTTGCTTCGAGCTCGCAGCGGGCGGGATGGCGACCGTTTACCTGGCGAAGGTCGACGGCGCTCCCGGCTTCGAGAAGCTAGTCGCCCTGAAACGGATCCACCGGCACCTCGCTAAGGAGAAGCGGTACGTCGACATGTTCCTGGACGAGGCGAGGATCGCCTCGCGAATCACCCACCCCAACGTTTGTAGTGTGTTCGACTTCGGTCACGTCGATGGCGAGTACTACATCGCAATGGAGTACCTAGTCGGCGAGTCCCTGTCGCGGCTGTGCGGGAAAGTCGCACGGAATTCAAAACAACGGCGCCACCCGCTTCTTCCAATTCGCATGGCCCGCGTCATCGCGGATGCCTGCGAAGGGCTGCACGCGGCCCACGAGCTCAAAGACGCGAGCGGCGAGCTGCTTCACGTCGTGCACCGCGACATTTCGCCATCGAACCTCTTCGTAACCTTTGACGGTTCAGTGCAGGTGGTCGATTTCGGTATCGCCAGCGCCCGGCAGCGCGTTCACCACACGGCCACGGGCCAGATGAAGGGAACCTTCGCCTACATGGCGCCCGAGCAGCTTGCGGCCAAGCCCATCGACCGTCGGGTGGATATTTGGTCGCTCGGCGTTTCCCTGTGGGAGATGCTGGCGCTCAAACGCCTGTTCCGCCGCGACACGACGGCCAACGCGGTTCATGCGATCTTGTACGATGATCTCGTGCCGCCGTCGACGCATCGACCTCAGGTGCCCAAAGAGCTCGACGCAATCGTGATGAAAGCGCTGGAGCGTGACCCTGATGATCGTTGGCAAACTACGCGCGAGATGGGTCGTGCGCTTCGGGAGTATCTTGGAGCTCAAACAGCCGTCGTCGGTCCTGCGGAGCTGTCCGAGTGGATGGATGCGGTCTTTCCGGAGGGGGCGGCGAGAAAAAGCCAGCTCATGGAGGTCGCGCGAATGGCGGACGCGACGGTTCCCACGATCCCGCGCGCGGGGACCAACGACGTCACGCTCACAGCGACCCATTTTCCGACAGAAGGACCCCAGGGACTTCACGCGCATCGCCGGCCTTCCAAGCGTGCGCTGGTCTGGGTCGCCGTCGCCGCAACCGTCGCACTGATCATTGCGTTGGTCGTAGGGCTCTCCGGGGAAGACCCCGAGGCGCAGCCTCAAACGACGGCCGTGCGCGCAGCGCCGGTGGCGCCCCCGATCGAAGCGTCCGAACCCGCCGGCGAAGACGCCTACCGCGAGGGCAAGACCGTCAAGACCCCGAAGACAGCCGACGCTGCTGCACCGGTAGCCAAGGCACGGAAGCCTCAGCGAGCCCGCCCGAGGCC
>JABDJF010000038.1 GCA_013002645.1 Myxococcales bacterium | reverse complement strand
GACTTCGCGGTCGTAGGCGTTGACGCCCAACTTCACGGTGTATCCCGTTCGCATGCGCCCGCCGGTCATCTGGATGCGTTCGATCGCCACGGGATAGGAGCTGTTCTCGATGTCTGCAAGCATTTCGATGAGCGGTCGAAGCTCGACCACGGGCAAAGACACGCGCACCGAACGTCGACTGTATGCTCCCATGTCGAGGTTTGGCTGGTCGGTGATACCGAGGCCGGTCACGCCGTACTGCAGAGCACGCTCCTCGAGGAAGCCGCCGAGTGAAGGGGCCTTCCGGCTGTACAGCTTCTCTACGGCGGCGCGATCGGCTTTCTGCTGACGCAAACGCGGCTCCGAGCGGTGAATGTCCTGAAGGACCAGGCCGATCTCGTCGTTTTCCGTCTCGATGTCCGAGATGCTGGCGATCGCGACGTACATGGGAAGCACCACCAGGATCGCAACGAACACGACGGCCATGATGGTGATCAGGCGACGTTCGCGTCCACTCAGGGCTTCCGCCCAGCTGCGCACATTGTCCAACGCGTCTCCAAAGGCCACGTTATCTCTCCTTCTTTTTCGGGCGCGCGACCGCTTCTTCGCAGTCGACTTTGACGACCAACTTGTAGTCCTTCCGGTCGCCGACCGCGTTCGAGATGGAACCCTTTTCGGCTTCGGCGAAGCAAGCATGTGCCTGGAGGTCATCTACGAGCCTGTCCCGCTCGGCAATGGAGCCCACGGTGCCCTGAATCTCGAAGCGCCCGTTGTCGCCGTCATCGTCGATCTCGATGAGCAGTCGACGGGTATCGTGTTGGATGTCAGCAGGAATGCTTTCGGAAATCGCCTCGAGTACGTCATAGGCATCGAAGCGAGGCAGCGGGTCGTCGATACGAGGCCCTGCGGTAAGGATCTCCCGCGCATGAAGCGCGCTGCGAGTCTCTTCTCCCAGCAGGTCTTTGCTGACTTCTGCCAGCGTCCCCGTGAGTCGTTCTTGCTCCGCGCGCGCGACCCGGTATCGGGCCAACAACGAAACGCCGAATGCGAGAATGACCGCCGCGAAGCAAACGGCGATGAGGCGAGCGTGCTTCCGGAGCTCACCTGCAGCCGCTGCCGATGCGAACTCGCCCTGCCGCAGGTTCAGCTGTTTCCTCCGTGAGATGGCTCGCGATGCGAGGGCTGCGGCCTTGGCAAACTTCGGCCGGGTTTCTTCGTCGGCTCCCGGCGCGGCGGGAAGCGGGGCTACGCCGCAGGCGATTCCGAGCTGTTCGGTCAGCCAACTCCGCGCGCTTTCCATCGGCGCTGTCTCACCCGAAAGCAAAACCATGGACGGCTCTTCGGCGCGTTGCGCTCGATAGCTCGCGAGCGTGCGCTGGAGCGCTGCACCCAGTTGAGCGCGCCGCCCAGATTCGACCAAGTCCATCCCTCCCGAAAGCGTCCGAGCAAACGTACAGCGGCCGTGGGTCAGAGCCGCGAAGTCCGTATTTTCGGGACCGACGTCGATGACGATGACGGTCTTGTCTTGCAACGACTCTCCAAGGAGCGCTCCAAGGCCGTCAAACGCTGCGGCTCCGACGGCGAGCTCGCTTGGGTCGACGCCCGCCGATCGGAGCTCTTCCAGTCGCTCTGCGACGTTTCGACGAGGCGCGGCAACGGCCATGAGCTGGATCGTCGACTCGCTGCGATCGACAACCTGGTAGTCGACGATCGCGTCGTCGATGTCGAAGGGAAGAACGGAACCGAGCTCCCCGGGGAGCACCTCGCCAGCCTTCTTCTCTACGCCGGCGGGCAGGTCGATCAGTCTGAGCGAAGCGGCCTCGCCGTTCAGAGACGCGATGATGCGGTCGGGCGGCCGCACACCTTCGGCGAGCACTTGCGCGATCGCAGTCTGCAGCACGTCTGCCTCCAGGCCCGAGTCCGCGGAGTAGGGGAGCGGCGCTTCTGCGTACTGCTCCATCTCGGATCCGCGCAGCGCCGTTCTCAGAAACGCGCCTCGAACCACTCGCGTTGTGACCTCTAATCCCAATACCAAAGACATTTCAATTCATCCGATAGTAGTGAAACACGCCCAATCCTGGCATTCGTCCCGTGTTCGGCGGGGGCGGAACCCAGCGCGTGTGAAAGTTGACGACGGACTCGATTCGCATCTCCGAATGGCCGACCAAGGCGACGGCTTCGATGGTGAAGATCTGCGCCGAGGTCGCGAAGGATCGTGCGAGTGGGGTTCGTTGCTCCTCGGGAATTTCGATTGGCGTGAAGATGAGCTCGCTTTCCGGACCCAGAAAACCCGTCAACATTCCGTACAAGTCCTTCTCCGTTCCCTTTCCTTCCACGAAGTTCATGAGGTCGGTCGGGCGGCTGAACAGCGGAATCGGAATCAGCTGGCGAATCGTGGTCAGAATCTGGACGAACTTGACGCTTTCGAGCGGGTCGGTGCAAAGGCTGACCTCAGGCGCGAACGAGCAGATCCTCCCGAGCAGAACCTGCGGGCTCGCCTCATTCACGTTCACCAGGCTCGATGCGTAAATCGTCATCAGCCGCGAAGCGGGGTCGTTGGGTATGGGTTCGACGAAGGTGGCCCAGAAATCATCGTTGAAGCCTCGCACGAGGCGCAGCTCCTGAATCGAGTCGAAGGGGGCATTCTTGTTCCTGTAAGGGTCGTCGTTGAGTTGATAGACCGCGTCGTCCTCCGTTCCCGTGCCGCCCGTTCGGGTTTCGCCTGCTCCAGGGTCGAAGTCGGTGCGTTGAATGTCGCGATCCCACCAGTCGATCACTGCAGTGATTAGATCGATCCGCGTCGTCAACGTGCCGCGTTCGTCTTCCTGGTTGAACAGCGCATCGTAGGGGCTCTCCGGTAGCTGACCGCCGGTCAGTGAGAAGAGCTGCATCGCAACACCGTTTCGGGCCTGCTCTCCGTCGAGGAACAGCGGATCGTTGACGTTGACTTTGCCGTTCTCGCTGACGGCCCGGACCTGGCATGAACCTGGAAGGCCATCGAAGCCCACGGTGTCGCCAAAATCGACTCCCAGCTCCATCAAAGTGTCTCGCTGGTCTTCGGGCGTGCAAAACGGCGCAAGCAGCTCATTGACGAAGTTCCAGACGGGCAGTTGAGGGGCGGAACGTCCGGTCGCGGCTCGGTATAGCGGGTCGACGAAGCGTCGAACCTGTGGCTCTTTGGCGATCAGCAGACGAGTGAGGTTGGTCGCGCTCTTGGCCATGTATTCGGCCTGAAGAGCATCCCGCTGCGAAGTAGAGACCGCAAACGCCGTCCCGGTCTTCTCGTGCATGTCGGCGAGCATCACCGATAGAATCGCAACCGTCGCAATAGCCATGATCAGCGCGACGCCCTCCTCGGAACGCTTGGGACGCGATTTCGTCTTACGGTGGTTCATGGGTTGTAGTTCGCGTGGTTGAGTGCGTAATTGAGTGGGAGCGTCACCCTGGTGCCGAACGTTTGGGTCTTGCCCCGGCGACTGGGGTGCTTGACGGAGAGCCGGATTCGCACCTGTGTGGGAAGCCGGTTCGGCTGCGCGAGCACGTCCTCGGTGTTCCAAGTCTGAACCCACTCGCTCAACAAAGGGTCGAAGTATTCGATGTTGAACTCGTCGACGTTCCTGACGAGAATCTGCGAAGTCCCGCCCCGTCGCGGGTCCTCATCGATTCGGTTTTGTTCTCTGCGAGCAAGGACCTGCACATCCTGGTCCTCTGGATCTTGGGTGACGAAGTAGCTCAGCTCGTTCTGGTCCGATTCGCGCGCGTTTCGATAAAGGCGCCGATGCGAGAACGAAGTGAAATCGATGCGGTCCTCTTTTCCGCGGTCCTTTCCGATGAATGCCGTTTCCACCACTCGGAGATCGAGTGAGGGATTGGTGTGGGTCGAAACGAAGGCCACCGTGAGCTCTCGGGCCATGCGCTCGAGCGCCATGTGTATGATGCGCGATTCGTCGACATCCCCTTCGACCCGCGCTTTGTTGAGGGCGGTTTGAGCGAAACCGCCATAGATCATGCTGCCCACCAAGGCGAGCACCGACACGGCGAGGATTACCTCCAGCAGAGTGAAACCAGCTCTCTTCACTCTTCCTCCTCTTGGACCGAATCGTCGGCGGGTGCGATTTGTTCGGACACGAGATACTGGATGACGTCGAAGCCACGCTGCTTAGACCCTTCGGTCCATCGCACGGTCACGGTGGCTCTTCGGACCTGCTCCTCGAGAAAGGGCTTCAAGATTGGAAAGCCGATTTGCAATGCGAGCATCGCCAAGTTCCCCGCCTCGCCCGCGATCACCTGCTCGGTCGGCCCGCCCGATTCGGTGACCTCGTCGACCGCTGCGTTTACGATCTCCTTGGGGCTGTTCCCGTCGGCGTCCTCGTCCTCCTCGCTCTCCTCGTCCCCGGCGCCGAACTCAGGCAAAATGATTCGCTCGACGATCCATTCACACTCGAAGCCGTCGACGGGCGCATGCTCGCAGCAGGCATCGGTGTCTTTCTTCTCGAGCGCGGGCAAGCCTTCGATCGAGATAATCTCTTCGATCTCACCCATCTTGCAGCGCGCGAGGGTCGCAGCGACGTTCTGTCGGCGAGCGCGCGCGGCGATGTTCGCAGCACCCACCTCGCTCGAGAAGATCGCCGCGAGGGAGATACCGAGGATCGCCACGGCGATCATCACTTCCAACAGGGTGAAGCCAC
>JABDJF010000030.1 GCA_013002645.1 Myxococcales bacterium | reverse complement strand
GCGACGACGGTCTTCGCAAAGAGCGGGTCGAACCGTTCGTTCACGATAGATGAGAACGCACTCACCAGCAGAGCGCCCAGCGTGCTCACGTGAATGTACGCAAGCACAGCGACGGCCCCCGGCATGGTACCGAGCAGAGTTGCTTCGAGGGCGAACATCGCGCCATTGATCAGTGCGATGCCAACCGCGGTAGTGCGCGGCCCCAGCTTGGGCATCAGGCGCCCGACCAATACGGCGGCCGCCAGAGAAAGCGCGGCTGCCGCCAACATCACGCGAGGCAGATAGACCGCATCGTATTCGGTCAGAAACAGCGTATCGCGGACGGCACGCCCGGCGATCAGCTGCCCAATCATCGGGATCGACGTCAGAACCGCGATCGACGCAGCGCGTTCGCGCGCTTGCTCCATCGGAGGAGAATAGCCCAGTTCAGCTAGGGTCCAACCATCAAGATCGTCGTACCCGTCGACGCCAAAGTAGAGCGATGACTGGCCAAAGCATCAGCTGCGCCATACCGGCATGAGACGAAGCGATGCTGCATCCCGAGGAGCTCCCCGAGGGCTGATTGCCTGGAGCTCCTCCGGAGCCCGTTGGCCCTCCCGATCCTCCAATGCCGCCGCCGGTCCCACCCGCACCCGGGTCGTTCGTGGGGATGGATGCCTTGGGCGCCTCCGCGAGCTCCCAGCCGGAGTTTCCGTTCGCGGCGAACAGATAGGCGCCAGTGTCCGCAACGCCCGCGCGAGGCGTTCCGTTGAAGTCATCCGCTACGACGTGGACCGGACTTCCGGCTGCCACTAGAGCGCCTCCGGGTGCCGGAAAGACGCTCATCGGCGGCGCACCGGCGTAGCTCGCACCAACGAAGTCGGCGTCGAGGTCCCCCGGGAGCATCGCGAGCGCACCATCGGAGACGCCGCCCATCCCGGCGTTCCCCGCGAACACGAGGTCGGTGGTGCCCCCGCTGACGAAGAACGCCCAACCGTCCTGCGCGTACAGCGCATTGTTGGCGACGACGACGGACCCGGAGATGCCGCGTAGGCTCACGGCGTCGCCGCCCGCATTGAGCACGGTATTGTGGACGACGACGAGATCCGATGGGCTTCCCGATTGATGCGGTTGCATTGCAATGCCGTCCGCGCTTGCACCCAGGATGATGTTGTTGCGAATCACCGCGTCTGCGGCGGATTGAATCCCGTGGTCGCCGCAGTTCCACATCGCGTTTCGTTCGATGATGTTCGCCGCGCCGTTCGACGCGTAGGTGAGAATGCAGGGGTAGTTCGTGTCGTGGATCACATTGTCGCGGATCACATTGCCAGAGCTCCCCTCTTTGAGCTCGATGCCATCGCCCTGGCTAACCGACGGCTGGTTCGTATGGTGAATGTAGTTTCCTTCGATCACGCTGTCCGTGACCTCGCATCCGGCGTTGTTGCAACCGAGGTACATTCCCTCACCGGTGTTGTTCGTGTGGTGGATGTGGTTCCCGAGGATGCGGAGCGACTCGTAGGTGACGCCTGAATCGTTTGCCCTGATCGCGACATCGCCGGTGTCGTGCACTTCGCAGTTCTCGATGGTCAGAAACCGTGCGCCGCTGATCCGAATGCCCGCCGAGCCACCAGAGAATTCGATGCCTCGAATCGCGACGTATTCCGCTTGATCGATGTCGATGATGTTCTGATTGGCATTTGGTCGGTGGAGATGGGGTACTTCGCCGTCGGCCGCGCGGATCGTGATTGGAGCATCTTCGGTGCCCGCGATTGCAAACGAGAAGCGCTCGGACAAGGTGTACACGCCTCCCGATAGGATCAGCTCGTCGCCGGGCTGTAGCGCGTTGATCAGTGCCTCGACGTCATCGCTCGGACCGGCCGACAAAACCTCGGCTGCCGCGACCGATGGCGCGGCAAAGCCGATCGTGACGAGCAGCGCCGCAACCAAGACGACTCTGGAAACCCCCAAAAACATGATTTCACGTTAGCGAGCAGCCGCCGGGATGGCAAAACCAGCCGCGTTCACATCGAGTTTTGCTGGTAGTACCCCGTGCGCTGCGGCACCATCCACCAAGAGCGCCAACCCGAGTGAAAAGGAGCCAGCCATGATGAACACTGCGCGCGATGTGGACGTTCGCGGCGAGGAGGTTTCCTACAGCGCCGGCAAGACTACCCTCAAAGGCTATCTCGCCTGGGATGCGAGCAAGCCTGGACCACTCCCCGGTGTCATCGTGGTTCACGAGTGGTGGGGCCACAACGATTATGTCCGACGGCGCGCCAGGATGCTTGCCGAGGAAGGTTATGTGGCGCTGGCGCTCGACATGTACGGAGATGGCAGGAACACGCAGCATCCAGAAGACGCCCAGAAGTTCGTCATGGAGGCAGTGGGCAACGCGGCCGTTGCCAAGGAGCGATTCTTGGCTGCGTACGATTTGCTGAAGCAGCACCATGCGACCGAACCCTCCAAGATCGCCGCGATCGGCTACTGTTTTGGCGGGGCGGTCGTCCTGCAGATGGCTCGACTCGGAGCGGAGCTCGATGGGGTGGCGAGCTTTCACGGGACCTTGTCGCCGCAGGGTCCGCCGGCTCAGCCGGGCGTCTT
Source organism: Myxococcales bacterium (assembly GCA_013002645.1). Taxonomy (GTDB): domain Bacteria; phylum Myxococcota_A; class Polyangia; order Polyangiales; family Houyiibacteriaceae; genus SG8-38. The sequence continues at coordinate 977 of JABDJF010000030.1, read as the reverse complement.
CAAAGCCAAGGCTCTGGTACTTCACGGCGCGGACGACCCGCTGGTTCCTCCAGAGCAGGTCGCTGCGTTCAAGAAGGAAATGGAGGCGGCCGGCGTGGACTACAGCTTCATCGCCTATCCGGGAGCCCAGCACGCCTTCACGAATCCCTCGGCGACGGAGCGAGGCAAAACGTTCAACATGCCGCTTGCTTATGATGAAGCCGCCGACAACCAGAGTTGGGCAGAGCTCCAGAAGTTCCTCAGCGCCCTGTTCGCCGACTCCTAGCGCGCCATCACCGGCCTGGCCGGCGACGGCTGATTCAAACGAGCACGAGGGCTCATCGTTCGAGCTCTTTTTTCAGGACCTTTCCCGTAGCGTTTCGCGGGAGGGCATCGATGAACATCACGTCGCGCGGGACTTTGTAGCTGGCGAGACGCTCTTTCACATAGGCCTTCACGGCGCTGTCATCTAGCTTCGCGCCGGGCTTGAGAACCACGAACGCTCGGAGCCGTTGACCCCATTCTGGATCGCTCACGCCGATGACTGCCGCTTCCTCGACGTCGTCGTGTCTTGCGATCAGATCTTCGACTTCGCGGGGAAACAGATTCTCGCCGCCGGATATGATCATGTCGTCGTCACGGCCATCGACGAAGAGCCGCCCGTGCTCGTCGAAGTGGCCGACGTCACCGCTGCTGACTAGCGAGCCCAGCCGCTCTTTGTCTTCCCCGCTCGTATAGCCCTCGAAAGACATGGCGTTGGCGACGAAGATCCGACCGGTTTGGCCGGTGGGCAACGGCTCACCCCGCTCGTCGAGGATCTTCACGACCGTGCCCAGCGGGACCGTACCCGCGGTCCCGGGCGCGGCGCGCATGTCTTTCGGCGAGGCGACCGATGCCATCGCGACTTCGGTCGAGCCATAGAAATTGTAGAGATTGTCGCCGAACGTATCCATCCACTCGGTTGCGAGGTGACCGGGCAGCGCCGAGCCGCTTGCTGC
>JABDJF010000013.1 GCA_013002645.1 Myxococcales bacterium | reverse complement strand
GCATGACTGGCTCCGGCGGCATGACCGGAACCGGCGGCATGACTGGCTCCGGCGGCATGACTGGAACCGGCGGCATGACTGGATCCGGCGGCATGACTGGATCCGGCGGCATGACTGGAACCGGCGGCACCGGCGGCAGCGTCATGGGCGTTTCGTTCGACTTAGACATTCAACCGTATTTCGAAGCGGGGCAGGCGGACTGCGTGGGGTGCCATAGCGGCGGCGGCCCGGCTGGCGTCGACTTGGATAGCTACGCAAGCATCTTGGCAGGCGGAGACGGCTTCCCGCTGGTGGTGCCCGGGGATTCGTCCGATCCGGCTGCTGCACTCATCCCACAGCTCAATGCAAACCACTTCAACGGACCCGACGATGGGGGCTTCGTCCTGAGCCTCAGTCAGTGGATCGACGAAGGCGCGCTCGACAACTGAACCGCTGAAACCCGTGTAGGGACCCGAGTCCGGTCGCGATGGGGTCCCGCGGCAAAACGAAGGGAGAGCTCGGACTCGCTCCCTTCGTACTCTAATTGGAGGATGATGCTGCGGTCGCGGGGCTACGACGCGCCGCCATCGTCCTCGTCTTCGACGCCACCGTCGTCGTCGTCGAGGCCACCGTCATCGTCATCGCCGCCGTCCTCATCCTCGCCACCATCGTCCTCCGCGGCATCGACGCCGCCATCAGACACTTCGAGGAACGGGCGAAGCGTGGTTTCGCCGCACCCGAGCAGAAAAAGGCTTGCCAGCACCAATGTGATCCAACGCCAAGTCATCGGAAATGCACCTCCAAACCGAGCCCGGCCTGTGCGGCGAAGGGACCCAGCGAACCGACCTGTTGCGCGCCGGCTGCGACGACGGCCTTTGGCACCAGGGCCCCGACCTCCCCTTGGGCGCGGAGCCAAAGCCGGTCGGTGAGCCCTATGCGAAGGGCGATTCGCGCCGCTGGAAATGCGAGCCAGACCCGATCGCGCTGGCCTGCGAGGTCGGCGGGCGTGGCTCCGCCCGTGCCGTTCGCGCCGAGTCGTGTGGCTGCGACGCGCGCGGCAAGCGCAAGATCGACTCGCTTGGTCACGACGGGATGGTAGGCGATGGCCGCGCCGAACTGATCGACGCGCAACCTCGTTTCAACCGGCCCGGCGTCGAGGCGGCGCATGTACGGCTGGACCGATGCGAACGCCTGAACCGACCAGTGGCGGTGAAACCGATAGCCGAGGTCCAGCGTAATCAGGGCCAGGGGCGCGACGCCGCCCGGCGAGAGCAGCACGTCGCCACCGATTCCAAGCCACCAGACCGACGGACTGAACGGAACGGGTTTGGGGACGTCGGCGATGAAGCGCTCGGCGCGGATGCGCTCACTCACGTAAACCGGCGCGTTCGGGTCGTCTTCACGCACCACGACGACGAACGCTGCTTCGCCCAGGCGCGAACCGTCCGGGTAGAAGACCTCGATGCGCACCGGCTTCGACTGACAGGACACGACGGCCTGTACCGTGGCATCGGCAAAGGCGCGTCTCCGTACCCGACGAGTGCGGCCATCGACCGACACGGCTGCGGCTGCAAGCCCGATCTGCTGCAACTCGGTGCGGGCGCGTTCGCAAAGCGGCTCTGCCTCGGCGTCGGAGACGACCCGCGTTTCGGCCTTTGCGGGATGGCTCACCGAGAACAAGAGCGCGACCAGGATGGTGGGCGCCTCTTTCACTCGAGCACCGTGGCGGCCAGCGTCGCGTGTGGGCCGTTGGGGTAGCGGCTCAGGTATTGCCGGGCCGCATCGCGCGCGCGGTCTTGGTCCCCGGCCTGATGATAGGCCTCGACCAAGCGCCCTGCGGCTTCGCGCGCGAACCGACCGCGGGGCCGTTCCCGTACGTAGGTTTGGAACCAGGTTGCGGAGGCTTGGTATGCACCCGAATGAAACTGCATGCGTCCGAGAAGAAATGCGGCATCCGCGGCCGCGTCCGTTGCCGCAAAGCGTGACCGGACGACGCTGTAGATGTAGCCGGCCCGCGGATCGCCGAGTTGGCGCGCCTCGGCGCCGAGGTCGATGAGGTCGTTTGGACCGGCTTGCCAGATCGCTTGCTCCACTTGGTCCGGGCCGAGCGCGGTCAAGAGCTCGCGGTGCTTGCCTTCAACGAGCAGCGTTTGCCATGCGGGCTGCGGAGGGGCTGCTTCAGTTGCCGCATCGGAGCTCGCAGCCTCTGCAATGGGCTCGGGCTCCTCGGGCGGACTTGCCTCTGGCGCCGGCTCGTTCTGTGCCGGCTTCAACTCGGCCTCGGCGCTTGGCTCCTTGGGTGGCAGCCGGAGCTCGAGCGGCGGCGCGGACGGGCGGGAGGGGCTTGGTCGTGGAGACGCGCGCACCGGCGGCTCGTATGTTGGGGCTCGGCTGGGCGTGACGGTTTGGATGCGCTCCCTGGCTGCGGGCGCCGGATCTTCGATCGGTGGCGGCGGTTTGGGCAAGGTCGCGGGCGCAAGGGTCCTATGCATTTCATCGCCGCTACGAAGGACACGCTCGGGTGCGTCCGGCCCGTCGACGCGCACTTCTCCTTCGAACACCGCGAGATCGAAGGATTCTTGCTCCGGGCGCCATCCCACTCGGAAACGCGTGCCGGTCACACGCACGACGAACGGCCCGGCCTCCACCGACCATCGCGTGGCCGTCCGGTGACGAACCGACACGGTTGCCTCACCGTGTTCGAGCCTCAGGGTGGCGCCGTCGACGGTCAGCTGGCTGACGCGCGCGCGGGCGGACGGACCGAGTCGAACCGCGGAGCCGTCGGTGAACGCGATGGACATCGGCCGGTCGACGGTCGCGGTGACCGAGCGGTCGATGAGCCGCGATTCCGCTTCGCCCTCCACGCGGTAGGCGACCGGTACAGCGGCCCTTGGCCAGAGTGCGACGAAGGCGAGCGCGATGGCTACCATGGCGCCGGCCCAAGCAAGCGCGGGGCCCCAGCGAGCAGGACGCAGCTCAGGCGGCGCGTCGGCGGCATCCGAGACGAGCTGCCGGCGAACGGCCGCGCGCCGTCGACCATCGGCCAGGGCGTCGTCTTGAATCCGCGCGACCTCGGCGCCGAGGCCTTCTAGACGCTCGCTCACGGCACCCTCCCCCAGCGCGGCGTTTCCAAGAGCTCTTCATAGAGCGCCTGGTCGGTGCGGCGTGCTCCGTTTACGAAGGCCTGGTCGGATGCTTTGAGCCATCGCTTGAACGTCGCCAGAGACACCCCGCTCGCATCCGCAGCTTCCGGAAGCGTCATGCCTTCGATGTATCGGAGTGAGAACGCGACGCGATGATTGGGACGAAGCCGGTTGAGCACCGAGAAGACCCGCTTCAACAGATCGCTCGCCTCGGGCGGCGTAGAGGGCGACGGACGGTCGGGGAGGTTTTCGTCGGGGACAAACGAGAGCCAGCCCTGTCGCCGACGTCGTCGGATCATGCCGCGGGCGATGAACACCGTCATGCGCGTGAGCCAGCCCTTGAGGCGCGCCGGGTCCCGGAGCTTGTCGATGTTGCCCAAGGCCTCGGCGAAGACATCGTGAAGCAGGTCTTCGATGTCCGGATCTTGGCCGAGCACCCGGACCAGCAGACGTTCGACATAGCGACCGTACGCGTCGAAGAATCGGGCAGGCGCGTTGGGATCTCCCGACCTGAGCAATTCGACAAGCGCTGCATCGTCAAAGACGGACTCCTCCACCGCGGGCTGCCCTGCCGCTTTCTCGTCAAGCCAACCCATGGCGTCTGAAACGGACATCTGCCCGCCCATTATAGGACTAGTGTCCGCGGGGCCCGTAGACGGCTCATTTTGTGTGAATGTGAGGCGCCCTACTCTTCGCAGGCCCGTCACGGAGGGGAGTGGCCTAGGGGCAGCCGCGTCGCTGTTGTTCGTAGATCTCGGCTTTGCGTCGCTTTAGCTTCTTCGCCTGGGTGATCCACACCGGGAGACTCATGGGAAGGACCCACCAGAACACCGAAGCGACGACGATCCCCGCGATGGGGCCACCCTTGTTGATCTGTTTGCATTCGGGGGGCCGGGTAACCGCGAACTCCCCTCCCTCGGAGACGTAGCCGGTTCCCCCGGTTTCACTTTGCGCGGGTGGCGCGTCGTTGACGGCAGGCGGCTGTGCGTCTTGGGCGCCGACGGTGGTTGCAAGGCCAAGCGCGATCGCCATGATGATGGACGTTGTTTTCAAGGTGCAGTCCTCCGTTTCGGGCCGGATACTGCCGAGGCAGCGGGAACCGGTCAAGCGGGAAGATTCGACCGCAGCTTCGCAGCCAAGCCGGTAACCTAGCCGGCGGGCTGCTCTGTCTTGTTCAGCGGCGCGAGCGGATATCCCTTGGCTTCGAGTCGGGTCAGAATCTCGGCGTATGTTTGTTCGTCGAGCGTTAGGGTGCGGCTGAGGATCCAGAGGTAGTCGCGGCTGGGGTGCCCCACGACGGCGTACTCGTAGTCGGGGGCGAGGTCGATGATCCAGTAGTCGCCCCAGAATGGGCGGAAGAACGAGACCTCGAGCTTGGCGTTGGTGTCGGTATCGACGACGCGCGCCCTTCCTTCGGCCACATCT
>JABDJF010000012.1 GCA_013002645.1 Myxococcales bacterium | reverse complement strand
GCGAGGAAGCCTTCTATTTTCGTCTCCGGCATTTCGGCGACGATCTCCATCACCGGCGGAATGTACTTGTGTGCAGAGAGCACCGAGAAGTTGTCGGGCGGTTCGTCGACCAACACCGCCGCCGTGGCGACCGCCGTGGTTTCGAAGCCCGACGCAAAGAAGACAATCTCCTCGTCCTGCTCTTTCGCGAGCTCGAGGGCCTGCGTGACGCTGTACACCACGTCGACGTTCGCGCCCTCCGCTTTCGCATCCGCGAGCGATTGCGACGTGCCGGGCACCCGCAGCATGTCGCCGTAAGACGCGATGCGAACGCCCTGCTTTGCGAGCGCAACGGCCTCGTCCACCTCGGGCACGTCCGTCACGCAGACCGGGCAGCCAGGGCCCATGATCACCTGCAAATCCTGGGGAAATGCCGCTCGCAGCCCAAACTTCGCGATCGCCTGTTCGTGACTTCCGCAGACGTGCATGACCGAGACCGGCGCGTGGTCGGCCTGGTGTACCAGGCGATCGAGCGCCTTGCGAAGACCGCGCGCGCGCTCCGGGTCGCGAAACTTCAATCGAGCCAATGGTTCATTGGGATTCATTGGATGTTCTCTTGCGTCGAACGGCTACATCGGGCGCGGCGGCTATCTCACCGCGCACATCGGCTGCCATCAGATCCTGTTCGTCGGCCAGCCGCAGAAGCTCGTCGTACAACGCCAAGGTTTCTGCGGCCTCCTCCGGTGGAATTCGACGAATCGCAAAGCCAACATGGTTCAAGATGAAGTCGCCGGGATCGACCGGCGCGTCGCAAACCTCGAGACGCACTTGCTTCTTCACGCCCCAGAAATCGACCGTTGCAATCTGGTTCTCACGGTCGACTTCGACCACTTTGCCGGGGACGCCTAAGCACATGGACGAGCTCCTTGGGGCATCAACCTTTGTCTCCCAGAACAGCGTCCGCGATCAAGGCCTGACCGAGGGCGATTCCGCCGTCGTTCGGCGGAACTTCGCTGTGACGTAACACCCTGTTTTTATTGATTATTTGCTTCTCTATGCCCGCGGCTAGCCAGGCGTTCTGGAAAACACCGCCGGTCAAGGCCACCGGCAGATCGCCCTGGTCTGCCCAAAGCGCCTCCACGAGCTCCGCTGTGGCCTCCACGACCGCGTTGTGAAAACGCGCCGAAACGTCGCCTGCCGGCACCGCCGCTCCGAGGTCGTGGACCGCAGCGCGCACCGCAGGCCGGAGGTCGACCTCCCAGGGTATGCGAGCTCGATCGATCTCGAAGGGGTACGAATCCGAGACCGACTCGTTTGCGATCTGGTCCCATGCAATGGCCACCTGGCCTTCGTAGGTCGACCGAGCTCGACCGAGTGCCAGCGCGCCGAATCCGTCGAAGTACCGTCCGACACCTCGCGCTTGCGGCGCGTTGAGCTCGCGTTCGATCATGTTCTTCACCAGCTCGATGGACTTCGAGCTCACCTCGCCCAGGAGTGATAGTGAATCAATTGGTGGCGCGCCGTCGTAGGCGTCGTGCAAGAGGGCGTACCCGATCCTCCAAACCTCGCGCATCGCGAGATCGCCGCCGGCCAAGCGGATCGGCCGAAACGTTGCCATGCGTTCATAACGCTCCAGAGAGCAGTGCAGAAACTCCCCGCCCCAGGAGGTTTCATCCTCGCCAAAACCGGTGCCATCGTACGCGACGCCGAGCACGGGGCCCTGAATTCCGTGCTCCGCCATGAGGCTCGCGACGTGCGCGTGATGATGCTGAACGCCAACCAGGGTCACATCGTCGCGCGTCTTGGCGTACCGCGTCGACAAGTAACCCGGGTGCAAATCATGTGCGATGACATCTGGACGAACCTCCAGAATTGTTTGCAGGCGTTCGACTGCTTCTTCGAGAAAGTCGAAGGCCGCAACTGTTTCGAGGTCCCCAATGTGCGGACCAAAATAGGCAGTGTCGCCCATCGCAATGCAGAACGTGTTCTTCAAATGCGCGCCGCAGGCGAGAACTGGGCGCGCCACCGGTCGAGCCAAATAGAACGGCTTTGGGACAAAGCCGCGCGACCGGCGCATGATGGTCGGCACCCCCGCGATGACTCGCCCGACCGAGTCGTCGCAGCGCATGGCGATCTCACGATCATGCAACAAGATCGCATCCGCGATCCCCTCGAGACGCTGACGCGCTTCGTCGTTCTCGTAGCAGATCGGCTCGTCGGATACGTTGGCGGAAGTCATGACCAGAGGTCGCTTCACCGCATCGAGAAGTAGGTGGTGGAGCGGCGTATACGGCAGGAACAGGCCAAAAAGCTTGGTTTCGGGGCTGACTTCGACCGGGAGGCCCGCGTCTTGGCGCCCGCGCAGAAGGACCACTGGACGCTCGGCCGCCCTGAGAAGGGCCTCTTCATCGGCACTGATTTTAGCCAGTGCCTGTGCAGCATCGAGGCTCGCGACCATGACGGCGAACGGCTTCTCGTCGCGGTGCTTGCGTTCCCGCAGGCGACGCACAGCTGCTCCATCGCGGGCATCACATGCGAGATGAAACCCCCCCAAGCCTTTGACCGCAACCACCGCGCCGCGGGACAAGAGCTCGGCCGCTCCTGCGAGGGGATTGACCTTGGACGGCGCTTGGCCATCGAGTCGATCCAAGCTGAGCGCCGGCCCGCACTCCGGACATGCATTGGGCTGTGCATGAAAGCGTCGGTCTCCGACGTCGTCGTACTCCGCTTGGCACGCCGCACACATGGCGAACCCCGACATGGTCGTGGCCGCGCGATCGTAGGGAATGCCCGTCGCGATCGTGAAGCGAGGCCCGCACGCCGTGCAGTTGGTGAAGGCATATCCGAATCGCCGGTCGTGACGATCCAACACCTCTCTCGTGCAGTCCTCACAGGTCGCGAGGTCGGGCGGGATGGACAGCGCCCTGTGGCCGGACGCAGCGCTGGATTCGATCAGGAAGGCATCGAGCTCCTCGTCTGGAATCGTCGTCTCCCGGAGCTCCACGATCTGTGCTGCATGCAAGGCATCTCCTTGTAATTCCTTCACAAAAAGGCCTAGGATGGCCTGGCTTCCGAAGGCCTCGATCGTCACGCCCCGAGGGTCGTTTCGCACTCTACCGACGACGCCCATGCGACGCGCCAGCCGGTAGACCCAGGGCCGAAAGCCGACGCCTTGTACGGTGCCTCGGATTTCGATGCGATGCCCAGCCATTACGGTCCGTCCTCGGCGACGCTAAGAACATAGGCGGCGAGGTCCCACTTCTGTTCGTCGCTCAGCGTCGGCCAGGCCGGCATTGACGTACCTCGCTTGCCTTCACTCAAGACTTCGAACACGGCAATCGCGCTGGTGTTCGAGCGCCAGCCGCTGCTGCCGAAATCCACCGCTTTCCCAGACAGCCCCTTGCTCCGCACTCCGTTACCGTCTGCCCGTTCACCATGGCAGAGCGCGCACTTCTCTTTGAACAAGGCCCTTCCGCGTGCACGCGCCTCGTCGGACGAAAGTTGGGCGACGGGGCGCTCGACCTCGTCGTAGTCGATGGCGGATGGGTCGACTTTGGCGCTACACCCCAAGAGTGCGAGCGACATGAGCAGTGCTCCCGTGGCCTTCATCGCGACTCTCCGTAGATGGGACCGGTGGATACCCGAGTGACCTGAGCTCTTCGACCACCCGCACGACGAGCTCGGGGATGCTTGCCTGGACGGCTGGCGTTCGCTCGAGCCCGAGCTCGATCGAGTCGGGAACCACGCCGAGAATCACCACCCGGTCCGGATACCGATCGAGCAGACTCGCCCCTGCGAGGAGGTCCGCAACCCCAATTTGATGCGGTGAAAGGCGTTCATAGACCGCAGGAGCCACCTCTTCGCCTTCGATCCGCACCTGGGTTCCAGGTGGGCCTTCCGCTCCGATGGCGTCGACGAGGATCACCTGATCGGCGCTGTCGACCAGAGGCAAGAGCGAGAGACCGAGGGTGCCGCCGTCTAGCACCACGACACCTTGCGGGAACTCGTAGTCACGGATCAGCTTGTGGACGGCGGCGATCCCTGCCCCGTCGTCTGTACAGACGACGTTGCCGAGCCCCAGGACGAGGACCGGTGTGCGCTCAGTCATCCTCGTACGGTCGATCCCGGTCGCGCCAGCTGAGCGAGAGTCGTTTCCGCCATCGCCGCGGCAAGAACTTGTACCCGCTGAACATCGAGTCGATCAGGCCCATGCCCTCGAGACGCGACACCAGCATCGCACTCCAGATGTGGTGAGCGAAGAAGCCCAAAATGAACCACATCGCGATGTGGTGGATCCAGCGCGCGGTCTGCAGGCCGCCGAAAATCGGGACTAGGAACTCCCAGAACTCCATGTAGCCGCTCGCACTCACGGAATACATTGCGAGGCCCGTCAAGATCATGAGCACATAGAGCGCGTACACGAGCAAGTAGGTGAGACCCGCCAGCGGATTGTGACCGACGTTCAGCGGTGGGTCCTTGCTCAGCAAGGAGTAGAACTTGATCATCCTGATGACGTCGTTGCGCCGTCGCGTCCCGATCGGTATGAACTGGTGCCAGCGCGCATAGTACGAGCCGACGAACATCCACACCAGCCGCGTTGCGACCAAAAGCGTGAAGGCGATCGCGGTGTAGAAGTGGACGACCTTCATCGTCGCCATCACGAAGTGCTCGCCTCCCGGTTGCGCCGGGATCAGGTAGGGCGTGCCGATGTAGACGCCCGTGATTGCCAAGATGAAGATCGCAATCATGGTGAACCAGTGGGTCGACCGGACCACGATGTCCCAGACGTAGACGCGCTCGATACCCTCGACATCGATACTCTTGACGGCAACCTGAGGGCGAGCACCACCCTTCGTCGCGGTCGCTGCGGGCGGGGGGGTCATCGCGCCTTCACGCGAGTGATCTCGCGCCCTCCAGGTTCGACCACGTGCACGCCGCAGGCCATGCATGGGTCGAATGAATGAACCGTCCTGAGAATTTCGATCGGCTGCTCAGGGTCGGCGACCGGGGTCCCGACCAAGGCCGCCTCGTACGGACCGGGCGCATCGCCGGAGTCCCGCGGGCCGGCGTTCCAGGTGCTCGGGACGACGCATTGGTAGCGCTCGATCTTTGCATCTTTCACGTGGACCCAGTGCCCGAGCGACCCTCGTGGCGCTTCATGAAAGCCAGCGCCCATCGAATCCGCGGGCCAGGTCTCCGGCTCCCACTTGCTGTTGTCATGAATCCGAAGCTCGCCGCTGCCCATGTTGTCTGCGAGCTCGTCGACCCAGTCTCCGATCTTGTCGACCAGCACCTGCGTTTCGATTCCACGCGCCGCCACGCGGCCAAGGGTCGAGAACAGGGCTTCCGGTCCGACGCCGAGCGTCTTGAGCACGTGGTTGACCAGCCCTTGAACCTTCTCGTGGCCGCGCACGTACGAAACCAGCATTCGCGACAGCGGCCCAACCTCCATCGGCACGCCGCCATAGCGAGGCGACTTCAGCCAGGAGTATTTCTTCGCAGTGTCCAGGCGTTCGAAGGGTGGCGCCGGACCGGTGTAGTTCGGCTTGGTTTCGCCCTCCGACGGGTGCAGCGCCTGGTCGGCGCCGCCCGCGTAGTCGTACCAGGAGTGCGTGATCTGCTCGGTGATCTTCGAGGGATCGAACTCTTCGACCTTCGAGATGTCGCGAGCGCGAATGATGCCCGACGGAATGTAGAGCTCTGGCTTGGCTTCGTCGTCCAGCGGGTACTCGCCGTACACCATGTAGTTGCCGACGCCTGCGCCGTAGCCGGCCCAGTCTTTGTAAAACGACGCGACCGCGAGCAGGTCGGGGATGTACACCTTGCTCACGAACTCCTGCGCGCCGGCGATCAGCTTTTTGAACTCCGCAATCGTGTGGATGTTGAGCGAGGCCTGCTTGTCCGGGTCGACCGGTGTCGCCATGCCGCCAACGAGGAAGCTCTGAAGATGAGGATTCTTGCCGCCAAGAATCGCGTGCATCTTGATGAACTCCCGCTGCCATTCGAGCGCCTCGAGATAGTGCGCGACCGCCATCAGGTTCGCCGCCGGCGGAAGCTTATAGGACGGGTGGCCCCAGTACGCGTTGGCGAACGGCCCGAGCTGGCCTCGCTCGACCAGCCCCTTGACGCGATCCTGGATGCCCTTGAAGTACGTCGTGCTGGACTTCCCCCAATCCGAAATCGACTGTGCAAGCGCGGACGTTTCGGCCGGGTCCGCTTCGAGCGCCGAGACGATGTCGACCCAGTCGAGCGCGTGCAGGTGGTAGAAGTGAATCACGTGGTCCTGGATGCACTGCGACGCGATGATCAGGTTTCGGAGGATCCGCGCGTTGGGCGGCGGCTTGGCGCCGATCGCATCCTCCACGGCGCGGATCGAGGCGATCGCATGTACGGTCGTGCACACGCCGCAGATGCGCTGCGTAAAGGCCCAAGCGTCGCGCGGGTCGCGGCCTTGCAAGATGATTTCGATGCCTCGGAACATGGTCGAAGAAGACCAGGCGTTGGAGACTTGACCGCCCTCGATCTCCGCTTCGATGCGCAAGTGGCCTTCGATGCGGGTCACCGGGGCGACAACGATATGAGTCATTCTGCGCCTCCTTCATCGGTCTGCGAGGGTGGGAGTTGCGATGCCCGATCGCCGCCTGGCCCCGTGAACTTCTTCCCGAGGTGCACCAAGGTGTGCCCCGCAAACGCAGTGGTGACGCCGATGGTCGCCCAGAAGCCGATCTTGTCGATGTTCGAGCCTTTGCCAAAGCCTGGGAAGCCCGGAAGGTGCGCGTAGAACGGCGTCATCTTGTCCCAGAAGTCCGGTTCCGCGCAGCCGATGCAACCGTGGCCGCAAGCGATCGGCCAGCTCGTGTTGTCGTTCCAGCCGACGTTCGGACAGTTCTGGAACGAGACGGGGCCCTTGCAGCCCATCTTGTAGAGACAGTGCCCGTCGCGATGGGCGTCGTCGCCCCATTGCTCGACGTACTGTCCGGTGTCGTAATGCGCACGCCGTTCGCAGTTGTCGTGAATCGACTTTCCGTATGCAAAAAGCGGGCGATTCAGCTTGTCGAGGGCAGGGAACCTACCGTAGGTCAGGAAGTACACCAGCGTTGCGGTGAGGTTCTGGGCGTTCACCGGACAAGCCGACAGGTTGATCAGATTTTTCACATCGGGCACCGCATCGGAGACGCCGAGCGCGCCGGTCGGATTTGGCGACGCCGCCGGGATACCGCCAAACGATGCGCAGGTTCCGACTGCAATCGTCGCCATTGCGTTGCCGCATACCTCGTTGGCAATGTCGATCGCAGCCTTGCCGCCAACCGTACAGTACGCGCCGTTCGCGCCGGTCGGGATCGAGCCCTCGACCACGGCGAGGTAAGCGCCCTTCTGGTTCTCGACGACGTTGTGAAGGTTCTCTTCGGCCTGATGACCCGCGGCCGCCATGATCACCTCGTGGTAGTCGATCGAGATCAGATCGAGGATCACCTCGGCCGCCGTCGGTTTGCTCGCACGGAGGAAGGATTCGGTGTTGCCTGCACAGTCCT
>JABDJF010000820.1 GCA_013002645.1 Myxococcales bacterium | reverse complement strand
GGCTTGCACTCGATCTTTCGGTTGAGCATTTCGCCGGAAATGGGCATGCCGGCGATGCAGATGTCGCAGCAGTGCTTCTGCCGTACGTCGTCGAAGTGCTCGAAGCGGTCCAGCGCCGGACAGGCATGGTGTGTCATGATCCCGTGCGTCGCATCGATCAGCTCGAACTCCACGTCGAGGATTCCGACTTCGCCGGGCGCAAACTGAAAGCTGCGAAGAAGGCTTTCGACGTCGTCACCGGTCACCCCCATCGCCTGCTGCCCGATGCGGAGATCATGTTCGGCCGCGCCCCGGTCGATCCACACGTCTTTTTCTAGCTCCTGAGCCGCATCATCGCCGTATTGCGCCCTGATGCCGGTGTACCAGCGGTCGGTGCCGAGCATGTAGGCAAGCGCTGCGTAGTTCCACAAGAGCGCGAGCGTCATCTGGTCGTAGACGCTCGTGACCTTTTGCTCGAACGCCTCGATGTCGATCTCCGAGATGCGCGCGCCTTGAGACGACTGCCAGGCTTTCAAGAGCACGGCGAACCCGATGTCGATGGCTTTGCCGCGTGCCACGCCGCGCAGTCTGCCCGGGCTACCCACCCAGGCGGGCTTCCCCTGGGGCGACTTCACTTCGCTGCCCAAGAATCGGGACGGCGACACGAAGATCTGGAACCAAGAGCGATCGCCGCAGAGCTCCTGAGGTGTCTCGGCCTGGTCGCGTTTCGCGACCGTGAGCATCTCGGGCTTGAGCTCGGTCGCCGCCGTGATGAATCTCAGGTCGTCGAAGAAGAGCTCTTTCGGGGTCGCGCCTGTCTTGCGGAGAGGCCAGCCGCGGACCGCCACCGCCTCGGCTACCTCGTCGCCATACCTCTGAGAAACCGCGGCGAACCAGGTCTCGAAAAGCAGCTCATGCGCCTTCACCGTTCGACCCCACAAGTCGACCAGAGTGTCGCGTGGGAGCTCGTGTGCTTTCAGGTCTGGGTTGAAGGGCTCGCCCATCAGGAATGACGATTGTCCCACCATCGCGGCAGATCGGCTACAGAATCCAGAACCGCGTCCGGCCGGACGGCTCCGTCTAGGTCCGCAGGGCGGAATTTGCCGGTCCGAACCAATATTCCGATGAGCCCGGCTGCCTGTGCACCGGCCACGTCGCCGTGAACGTCGTCTCCGATCATCACCGTATCGGCAGCGGCGGTTCCGAGCTGGCGCAGAGCCGCCTCGAAGAAACTCTTGGCCGGTTTGCCCATGACCACGGCCTCACAGCCGGCCGCGTGCTCGAGTGCTTTGATGAACGGCGCCACATCGAGGACGAGCCCCGTGTCCCCCTGCGCGTACCGAGACATGCCGAGCGCGATCAGGATCGGCCCAGGCTCGGCCATCAAGAGGCGAAACGCGCGATTCAGCGTTGCAAAGTCCCAGGCTTCGCCGATATCGCCGATCACCACGCTTCGGGCTCCACGCTCCGCAGTGTCGTCCACGCATTCGAGCTCTTTGAAGTCCTCACGCGTCGCGTCTCGAACGAACAAAGCCGCCGGCGTCGCTCCTCGTCCGACGAGGTAGTCGTGCGCCGCGACAGGCGGCGCGACGATCTGCTCCGGCGATACCGACAAGCCAAGGCTGGAGAGCCGTTCGACCAAAGACCTTCGCGGCTTCGAGCTGGTGTTCGTGACGAAACGGTGAGGGATGCTGCGCCGCTCACACCAGCGAAGGGTTTCCATTGCGCCGTCGATGACGCGATCGCCCTGGTACAAAACTCCGTCGAGGTCGAAGAGAAGCGCTTTCATGGCCACCTCCCCCGGTCTGAAAGGATACTAGAGCTTATCTTCCCCTTTGGGGAGTGGCTGCACGTTCCTTTCAGAGGGCCTAAGGAAGCGACGGCCGGCGGCTCTCTCGAGCAACATACTCTCGTCGCCGCTCTCCCGTGTAGACCTGGCGAGGACGACCGATTCGCACATCCGGGTCTTCCATCATTTCTTTCCAGTGTGCGATCCACCCAGGGATGCGGCCTAGAGCAAACATGACCGTGAACATCTTGGTGGGGATCCCCATCGCGCGGTAGATGATGCCGCTGTAGAAGTCGACGTTGGGGTAGAGCTTTCGCTCGATGAAGTACTCGTCGG
>JABDJF010000622.1 GCA_013002645.1 Myxococcales bacterium | reverse complement strand
CCCCGAAAACCGGGCCGCAAGCTCCGCCGCGCGCTCCAGGCGCGCTTCGAGGATCGGCGCGCCGGCTGCGTCTCCCAGCGCTTTCATGGCCGCGCAGTACTCCGCGGCCTCTGCAACCACGCCCGGCGCGTTTCCATTACAAAAGGCCGAAGCAAAACGCGCAGAAAGCTCGGCCAGCCGCGCTGAGCAAGCACCGTACCGACTCGGGTCTTCGCGCTGAAGTTCTTTCACCTTCTTCACGAGCTCACTCGTCCGCGCGGCTTGGCCCGTCCAGATCAAGCGGATGTGCAGCTCGCTCGGGACCTCGAGTCTGCGCGTGTCGACCCGTTCGTCGTTGCGTTCGAAGCGGAGAAAACCACCAAAGGTCGAGGCTGCGACGTCCACGCCGCTGCCCTGCGGAGCGATGGACGAATGACCTTCGAGTGCACAGGCGAACAGCCGCTGCAGCGTGGTCCAATCCGCGAGGTCGTGTCCGTGGGATGCGAATACGGCCCCGGCAGCCGCGGCGGCGGCGGCCGCGGATGAGCCGAGGCCGAGCTTGATTCGATCTTGATGCAGATCGGTCGCATCGACGCGCAGTGCGCGACCTGCAGCTCCGACCTCCACCTGAGCCCGCCGAAGCGTCGCCTCGACCTCAGGGGACATCGCGATGCGCTCGTCGGTCCAAGCGACCCTCACGCGCCGATCGACCGCCGCGACGACCGCCGGCGCGCCATCGAGCACCGCGTACTCGCCACAAAGAAGCGCTTTGCCTGGCGCGCTCGCCCCCGTCATCGTCAACGATGCACCTCGACGTCGGGCCCTGGCTTGGCGACCCAAGTTCGTGTCACGCCCTGCGTTCGGTCGAGTGCCTGGCGAACACGGCTCGCATCACCGACGCTGCAAAGCGCCTTCACGTGTGGACCCGCGTCCATCGTCGCCCACGCCGAAACACCGCGTTCCCGAAGCGCGCGCACGGTGGCGAGGGCGGACAGGGTCGCGGGTGCCCAGTAAAAGATCGGCGGTGCGGACGTGATCGCGCAGCAATGAAAGCCAAGCGTGCTCTGCTCCATCGCCTCGCCGAGCGTGTCGAGGTCGCGCTCCTTGATCGCGCGCTTGATTCTGCGCGACCATTTGGGCGCTTGGCCGAGCCAGGCCTGGTAGTAAGGAGAGGTCTTTCGTGAGCGCTCCATGCCTTCGGTGGAGCCCACCTTCTTCTTCCCGGGATCGGTCAGCGCAACGACCAACCTGACATTCCAATGCCCGGGAGGCGCAATCGGCCTCGCTGCGAGCTCGGAATCGCCTCGACGGCCGGCAGGCAGCTCTACGAAGCCGCCGTAGATCGAACGAGCGGCCGACGCGCTCGAAGCCCGAGCCAAAGCGCTCAGCCGACGTGCATTGAATCGGATTCCAGCTGCCGCTGAGGCCGAAGCCGCAAGGGCGGCGAACCCGGAGGCGCTCGACGCGAGCCCGGCGGCCGTCGGGAAGTGATTATGGCTGCTGACCTGCGCCTTCAGCCGCAGCCCGGCCTCCCGGCGAACCCGGTCGAGCATCGCGACGACTCGGTCGGCCTCGGCTTCCGTTGCACGCCTTCCATCGAGCCTCACCAGGTCCGAGGCAAGCGAAGGATCGAAGCGAACGCGCGTTTCGGTCACGAGCTGGTCGAGCGTGAGCGAGATGCTCGGGACCGCGGGGATGTTTCGCTTCACGTCGGCTTTGCCCCAGTACTTGGCGAGCGCAATGTTCGCGCAGGCGCGCGCGCTTGCTTCCATGGCTGGCCCGCTCATGCGCTCACCTCCGCCACGAACGAGTCTGGCCCGAGCACCTCGCAAAGGCGTAGCGCCTGGTCCCGCTTCGGCGCCAGCGCGAACATGCAGCCGCCGCCGCCAGCCCCCGTCATCTTCGCGCCCAGGGCCCCCGCCGCTCTTGCGGCCCGGCACATTGCGTCGAGCTTGCTCGTGCAGAGCATCAGCGAGCTGAGGATCGTGTGATTCAAATCGAGCAGTTGCCCGAGCGCAATGTGATCACCGGCCTCAATTGCGAGCTTCGCATTGCGCACCAGCACCTCGATCGCCTCGAA
>JABDJF010000798.1 GCA_013002645.1 Myxococcales bacterium | reverse complement strand
CTCCACGATCAGGTTCCTTTCGACGAATCGCCGAGGGTCGTGATGTAGCTGTCCCGGATTTTGCGGATTTCGTCGTCGAGCGTGTCGTGCGTCCATGCAGAGGTACCGACCGGATGCAGGATCACGGCCTCGACGACCGCCGGACGAACCACGAGCGCACCTTTGGGCAGTGCGTCGAGGACGTTGCGAAACACCACCGGAACGATGGGTACGCCCGCGTCCATGGCCAAGTGGAATGCGCCCTTCTTGAATGGGCCGACGGCGGTCGTGGTCGAACGGGTCCCTTCGGGAGCAATGATCAAGGAGCGACCTTGGCGAAGCGCTTCCACCGCCGGGCCGAGCGACTCGATGGCCTTCGCGGTGTTCTCGCGATCGACGAACACGGCGCCTGCGGCCCTGAACAACGGGCCAAAGATCGGATTGTGACGGATCTCTTGCTTGGCGATCCCGGTGAAATCGCGACGCAGGAGCTTGAGCATCAAAACCAGCTCGAGCCCGCTTTGGTGATTGAAGATGAAGACCGCAGGACGATGCGACCAGAGGTGCTCCTGGCCCTCGACTCGCAGGTCGATCCCCGCGGCCGTCGACGCGAGGTCTCCCCAGACCGACCCCATGACGTTGATCGCCTCGCGCTTCGAGCGGTTGAGGAGCCCGGCAGCAACGCCAAACCCTACCGACGGCGCGAGACTCCCATAGAGCAATCCGGTGCGAACGACGTCACCCATCGTCGGCCTGCCGCGGCTGGTGAAGCGGCGCACGGGCCATTGCCGCTCCTTGGCGATCTGCGCGAGCTTTCGATTCGGATTCAACGGCCGAGGACGACCCACGATGTCGAACAGCGGGAGGTCCTCGTGGCTGTCGGAATAGAAGTAGCTCTCGTCGAGATCGAGCCCGTATTTTGCCACGAGGCTCCGCCCGGCAATCGCCTTTCCTTCGCCATAGCAAGTCGGCTTCACGACTTTGCCGTTGAGGATGCCATCTTCGACGCCGAGCCGCGTGTAGAGCAGATGCTCGATTCCCAGCTCTCGCGCGACCGGCTCAGCTTGGTAGCGAGTTGCCGAGGTAATGATTGCCACCGTGTGGCCCATTTCCTGGTGGGCTCTCACCAATGCGCGCGACTCGGGATAGATCTCGGTAATCAGGTGATTCTCGAATACGCGCTGCCCTGCCTCTTCGAGCACGCTTTCTTCCATCCCGCGATACACGGCGGACGTGGCGGTGACGAAAGCCGAGAATCCGGTTCGCCCCATCGTGAACGACAGCGTGGCCCGCAGAGAATTGGCGAGGTCTCTGGGCGTCAGCCGACCGGTCGTGAACTGATCGCGCGTAAACGGCGTCGCCGAGAATCCAGCGAAAAGAGTCTGGTCGAGATCGAAGAATGCACCGATTCGGGGGCCGGAAGGCCCAGTGCGAATCTCTTGGGTGAGCTGCTGGTGGAGGGTCATGGGAGCCGACGAGCATACCGCAACTCGGTTCGGTCTTGTCGGCCGGCGAGGGCGTTGGGCCCGATTTTCTTGCCGCAACGCTTCAGGGCTGGGCCGAAAACCGATAGATCCCGGGCGCGGGGAAACAAAAATCGCGTAGACTCTGGTCCGCTGTGACGGTTTTGTCGACGTCGCTGATCTGTATCGCGAGCCTGATCAATCTCCTACCGGCGATTGGCGCCCTCTCGTCGAAGCGCCTTCAAACAATGTATGGAATCGCGTTCGAGGAGCCGAACCTCGTCGTGTTGATGCGCCATCGGGCGATTCTTCTCGGCATCGTGGGCGGTCTTCTGGCGGCGTCGGCGTTCCTCTTGCCGCTCCGGCCCGCGGCCTACGCGGCCGGCTTGATCAGCATGCTCTCGTTCGTGCTCATCGCGAGCCTCGTTGGCGGCTACAACAGAGCGCTACGACGAGTGGTCCTTGCCGACCTCGTCGCATCCGCCGCCCTATTGTTCGCCGCCCTCATCGACTCCCTCTCCTGACCCGTTTCGCGAAGGCTATTTCACCGCGACTGTGGTAATAGTCGTGCGCTCAGATGTACACCAAGAGAAACTACTCGCTTCGAGACATGGTCATGTGGACTCGGCACGACACGTTTGTGCTGTTCCTCGTCGCGCTGGTTCCGGTCATCATTTACGAAGTCCTCGATCAGAGATGGCTGCACTTGCCGTGGCTTCCCATCGCCGTCGTCGGTACCGCAGTCGCTTTCATCATCAGCTTCCAGAACAACGCCAGCTACGATCGTGTTTGGGAGGCTAGAAAGATCTGGGGCGGGATAGTCAACACGTCGCGCGCCTGGGGGATCGCGGTGAACGAC
>JABDJF010000773.1 GCA_013002645.1 Myxococcales bacterium | reverse complement strand
GCCCGCTACCAGCTGCTTCCCCGAATCTCCCCACGATTGACGATGGGCGCCGTCGCGTTCAGCCTTTTGATCCTCGCCGAGCTCTCCTTCTCGCTCACCCTCTTCGGCCGGTCGATCAACGACTTCGTCCAAGCGCTAATGACCTCTCACGGCATGATTGGCCTCGCTGGACAAGTTCTCTTTGGCCTTATGCCAGTCTTCGCAGCACGACCGTGACGAAACTCCGTCTCATCTCGCTCCTCGCTCTCGCCCCGGTGCTTCACTTGGCGGCGCCGCCGATCTGGCGATGTTCAATTTCGACTTGAATTACTCGATCAGCCTCAACAGCGCGACGACGACCTCCTACAGAACCGGCTACCATCAAGTACAGCTCAATCTGGCATACGTCTTCTAACGCTGCGCCCGCGCCAGGCCGGCGCACAGTTGTTGGAGCCCTGCCGGTCGCATTCCGAACGCAACCTGTACTTGCCCACACAACCCGGCGTATAGTCGCGGTCGGGACCCGATGACGTGATGGGCAAAGATATTCAACAGAGCGTAGAGCTTCCAGCCTCTCCCGATTCGCTCTTCGAGATGTACGTGGACGCGAAGCAACACTCGGCGTTTACCGGAAGCGAGGTGACGGTCTCGCGCGAGCCCGGGTCCAAGTTTTCTGCGTTTGGTGGGGCGCTGAGCGGGCGGATGGTCGCGACCGTGCCCGGGCGCCTGGTGGTACAGACCTGGCGCTCGACGAACTTTGGCGACGACGACCCAGACTCGATCCTCGTACTCGCGTTTTCGGAGGCAGCATCAGGCGGGCGTATCGACCTGGTGCATATCGGCGTTGCGGAGCGTGACTACGAAGGCGTGACCGAGGGGTGGCGAAAGTTCTATTGGGATCCCTGGCGGGAGGCCTTGGAGGCTGGCTAAACGCCCACATGCAAACCTTCACCGCATCCATCGTCCCCGCGACCACGACCATCACGAAGCGCAGCCTGACCTGCATCGCCACGATCACCACCGTCTATCTTGGGACTTGGTCCCTTCATGCGGGCGCGTGGGCGAGTGACAAAGGCCCGGTTAGCGCCCCGAGCCAAGGACATTCGTCCTCCACCTCCGGGTCAGCCCAGTCCGCGTCAGCCTCCCAGGGCACGTCGGCCCCCGAACGAGGTCGCACGCGAACACGTCGAGGCGAGGTGTTCTCAGACATCTATGTCGGCGCGGCAGTCACGACGGATGCCACCGTCACGCTAGACGGTATCCTTCAGGAGGAGAGCCTGCTTTGCGGGGCGGAATGCTCCAGCACGAAGTCGCCGGTTGGAGGACTCAGAGTCGGCTGGTTCGCCGGGCGCTTTCCCTGGCTTGGCGTTTCAGGCGACTTCTCCGTCTTCATCCAATCGTGGGGCATTCAGAATCCCTACGAGGTCAACGTGATCCCAATCTCTGCGCTTCTGATGTTTCGCGCACCGCTGGTCCGAAGCCCGGAGCACCCGAACGGCCGCGCCCAGCCGTACCTCGCCATCGGTCCGTCTCTCGTTTTCTCGACGGCAAAGCTTGCCACCGGCCTGGCCGCAACCGGCACGGCACGGGTCGATAGCGACACCTCGATCGACCCCGGCCTCGATGCGCGCGTCGGGATCAGGCTCATCGCATCCAGCTGGATCTCGGTCATCCTCGAATACCGCGCCACCTACTTCACACCTGCCTGGCAGATCCAAGGTCGAAGGGTGGCGACGTCCGTTTGGACGAATCACTACATCATCGGTCTTGGCATCCACTACTGAACAGAATCAAACGCCCGACAGCCCCGCTCCAGACAACGCCACCGACTGCCCCACGTACTCCGGCGCCTGCGCAGCAAGCGCCAAGAACTCCGCGACGCCCTTCCGGGAGATCTTCCATTCGTGTACTTGCCCATCCGCCGACGCGAAGGGCATCTCATCGTCGTCGTCATCGGTCAGGTGCACGGGCTGTGCTAGCACCCAGTCGACGCCGCTCTCCCGCACTTCGAGCTCTTGCATCTCGGTGTCCGCGATCTGTGGCTTCAGCAGCAGGCCGAAGAACAGGCGCTCCAGCCAACGCAAGCTTCCCCTCGTCTCCCCGACCCCGTACGACGACTGCACGACGAGCCGGCGGACGCCGTGCTTGCGCATCGCCGCGATCACGTTGCGCGTGCCGGCCGACCGCACGTCGTTGGGAGTGCCCGCAGCGCCGAACAAACGAACGCGGATCGGGTTCTCGGTGATGCCGAGCGTGATGATCACCGCGTCGTGCCCCGCCACCGCGCGGTCGACGTCGCCCGGGTTGGTCGCATCGCCGTTCCGCAAGGTCACCCGGTCCGAGCCGACCTCGAGCGCCTCGGCGTGCCGGGAGAACGCGGTCACCCTGTGCCCGCGCTTCACGAGTGCGTCGATCGTGGCGCGGCCCGTGCCGCCCGTCGCTCCAACAACCAGTACTTTTTGTTCTTTTTCCATGACTGCCTCCTTTTGGCAGCTCTCACTCTGCGGCCCGCGTTGACATGAATCCAATGACTTGTTTCTATAGCTGCATGAGCAATACTCATACTGCAGACGACCTCCACCGGATCGATCTCAATCTCCTGGTCGCCCTCGACGCCTTGGCGCGCGAGCGAAATGTGACCAAAGCGGCCGAGCGCGCGGGCGTGAGTCAATCCGCGATGAGTCACACGCTCCGCCGCCTTCGCGAGCTTTTCGACGACCCGCTCCTGGTTCGAGGCCGTGGCGGCATGGTGCTCACCCCCCGCGCCGAAGCGCTTGCGGTCCCCCTCCGCAGTGGTCTGGTCAGTCTCGCGCGCACACTTGCCGAACCTCCGACGTTCGATCCCGCGCAGGCTAGCCGCACGTTCCGAATCGTTTCACCCGACCTGTTCGATGCACTGGTCTTGCCAACGCTCCTACGACGCTTGGGCCAGGAAGCGCCGTTGATCGACCTGGCGGTTGCCCCCATGCCGAAGCGTCTGGCCGACAGCCTCGAAACCGGCGACGTCGACCTCGCGATCTACCCGGTGCTCCTCGACCCTCACCCATTCGACCTCGGCACGCAGGTCGATCCCGAGCTCCAAAGCAAGACCCTCTTCCGCGACTCTTTCCGATGCTTCGTCCGAAGCGACCACCCTGCGTTCACCGGCCGGCGCAAGCTCTCGCTCAAAGTCTACTCGAGCCTCAATCACATTTTGGTGTCGCCGGGCGGCGAGGGCCCCGGCGTCGTCGACCGTGTCCTGGACACAGAAGGACTCGAACGCCGAATCGCACTCCGTGTCCCCCACTTTGCAACGGCCCTCGAAGTCATTGCCCAAAGCGACCTCGTCCTCACCGCACCCTCCAGCCTCAGCAAGTGTTCCACCGCGTCGACCTTGGCATCCCGCCCGGTACCCCTCGACCTCCCCGAGCACGCGATTACGATGATCTGGCACCCCCGCTTCACCGAAGACCCAGCTCACCGCTGGCTTCGTGAGCTCATGAACGACGTCACCGCGAACGCTCCGTCGCTGCCCTCCAAACGAAGCCGCTGAGCGTAAGCCCCGACAGACAGGAAGAACCATGTACGCCATCACCGATGCCCATCCACTCACCGTACTCGTGATCATCGCCGCGTTCCTCGTCACGCCGTTCTACGCATTGGCAACTTACGTCTTCAGCGGCGCGTCCAAGAAGAAGGGTCTCCGCGTCGGCGCCGGTTTCCTCGTCTTTGGCGCGCTCATGTTCTGGGTGTGCATCGCCGATGTTCCCAGGCGCCTCGACCTTCCGGGAAACCTGATCGTCCCCGCCGC
>JABDJF010000770.1 GCA_013002645.1 Myxococcales bacterium | reverse complement strand
AGGGCGTCGACCGCGCAACGCTGCTCGAGGCGGTGCAAGAGGTCCGAGGCAGTCAACGCGTGACCGACCCCGATCCCGAGGGGAAGTTCCAGGCGCTCGAGAAGTACACACGCGATCTGACCGAAGCAGCGCGCCAAGGGAAGACCGACCCGGTGATCGGCCGCGACGAAGAGATCCGCAGGGTCATGCAGGTTCTCTCGCGCCGCACCAAGAACAACCCCGTGCTCATCGGCGAGCCCGGCGTTGGAAAGACGGCAATTGCCGAAGGGATCGCGCACCGAATCATTCAGGGCGATGTGCCGGAAGGCCTCAAAGACAAGAAGTTCCTAGCGCTCGACCTGGGCGCGATGGTCGCCGGGTCGAAGTACCGCGGAGAGTTCGAAGAACGGCTCAAGGCGGTTCTCAAAGAAATCGAAGACGCCAAGGGCGAAGTGATTCTCTTCATCGACGAGCTCCACACGCTCGTCGGCGCGGGCGCCGCCGAAGGCTCGATGGACGCGAGCAACATGCTCAAGCCGGCCTTGGCGCGCGGGGAGCTGCGATGCGTTGGCGCAACGACGCTCGACGAATACCGAAAGCGCATCGAAAAGGACGCCGCGCTCGCCCGCAGGTTCCAGCCCGTGTTCGCCGGTGAGCCCTCGGTGCCCGACACGATCGGGATCCTGCGCGGCCTCAAAGAGCGTTACGAAATCCATCATGGGATTCGGATTCAAGATTCTGCGATCGTCGCCGCAGCGACGCTGAGCGAGCGATACATCACCGATCGTTTTCTGCCCGATAAGGCGATCGATCTCGTCGACGAGGCCGCGTCGCGCCTGAAAATGGAGATCGACTCTCTGCCTGCCCCGATCGACACGGTCGAGCGCAAGCTGACTCAGCTCGAGATCGAGCGAGAAGCACTCAGAAAAGAGAAGGACGACGCGAGCAAGAAGCGCCTCGCAGATCTAGAGGAAGAGCTCTCGGAGCTTCAGGAGCAGCGCGACACCATGCGCGCCCAGTGGCTCCGCGAAAAAGAGCTGATCACGGAAATCCGTGAGAAAAAAGAGCTGGTCGAAATGCTTCGCTTGGACCTCGAGCGCGCAGAGCGCACCACCGACTACGAGGAGGCTGCGCGTCTGCAGTACGGCGAAATCCCCGCGGCAGAATCGGCGGTTACCCAGGCTCAGCAGAAGCTCGCCGAGGTGCAGACAAGCGCCTCGTTCCTCAAGGAGGAGGTCACGGACGAGGACATCGCCGAGGTCGTGTCGAAGTGGACTGGCATCCCCGTGAGCAAAATGCTCGAGGGCGAAAAGGACAAGCTTCTTCGTATGGAAGATCGACTTCGAGAGCGCGTGATTGGTCAAGATGAGGCCGTCGTGGCCGTGTCCAACGCCGTCAGGCGTTCGCGCGCTGGATTGAGCGAACCAAACCGACCGATTGGTTCGTTCCTGTTTCTCGGCCCTACCGGAGTCGGCAAGACGGAGCTCGCGCGGTCGTTGGCAGACTTCCTGTTCGACGACGACAAGGCGATGATCCGGCTCGACATGAGCGAGTACATGGAGAAGCACGCGGTCGCGCGTCTCATCGGCGCACCTCCTGGGTACGTCGGCTACGAAGAAGGCGGCCAGCTCACGGAGCCAGTCCGGCGGCGTCCGTACGCAGTGCTCTTGTTCGACGAGGTCGAAAAAGCGCACCCCGATGTCTGGAATGTGCTTCTGCAGGTCTTGGACGACGGTCGTTTGACCGACGGCCAGGGGCGCACGGTCGACTTCAAGAACGTCGTGATCATTCTCACTTCGAACGTCGGCTCGCATCACATCATGGCTCTCGATGACGAAGAGGCGATGCGCGAGGCGGTCACCGAAGACTTGCGCGACGCGTTTCGACCGGAGTTCCTCAACCGACTGGACGAGACCATCATCTTTCACCGCCTCGACCGCGCACAGCTTCGGAGCATCGTCGATGTGCAGCTCCGGATCTTCGAGAAGCGTCTCTCGGCGCGTGACATGCGGCTGGACGTGACCGACGAAGCGAAGGCGTTCCTCGCGAACGTGGGCTACGACCCAACCTACGGCGCCCGTCCGCTCAAGCGCGCGATCCAGCGCTACCTCGAAAACGGCCTGGCCGAGGACATCCTGGCGGGGCGATTCGGAGCGGGCGACACGATTCGCGTGGACGCGGGCGACGGAAAGCTCGTTTTCGAAGGGGCAAATGCGGCCGCCGGGGCCGAAACGAGCCTCAGGGCCGAATAGGGTCGTGCTTACGAGCATTTACGAGTCCTGCCCCCGGAAAAACCAGGCTGCCTTGCGCCGCCGTGTACACTGTGTAAGCCTCCGGCGCTCTTAGAAGGAGCAAACGCGTTCATGGTCGAAACCGTACAGTGCAAGCCTATCGAAGTTCACGTTGGTGAACGTGGACTCGAGCGTGCGGTCAAGCACCTCAAGCGCAAGATGGCCACCGAGGGCATCCTCCGAGAGCTCAAGCGCCGCCGCCACTACATGAAGCCTTCGATCAAGAAACGGAAGAAGGCTGCGGAGGCTGCGCGCCGCCGTCGCAAGCGTGTTCGTCAGGTCAACGACCGCCCGTTCTGAAACGAAGCCTTTGGAGTTACTCCGAAGGCTTTTCGCTTTCTGGCTCGAGCCGCGGCCCTGGGCTCCAGGCATGGAACCGGCCAGTCTGGGCCTCTAGGAACCGTGCCAGGCGGTGGAAGTCGCTTCCGTTCGGGATCAAGCGCACCTCGGTCAGTAGGGTCTGCGGATTGATCAGCTTAGAGAACTCGATGTAGTGCAAGTCCAGCTGGCCGCTGACGCTCACCATGTGCCCGTCGAGCCGTTCTTCGACCAAGGCACGATAAGCGCCAATGCCCAGCTGGCTCGCGAGCATGACGTCAAACGCGTGCGGCGGCGCACATCGCGACTCGTAGCCGAGTTGGATGTGTCGAACCTTCTTTCGCTTGCCAGTTCGTTCCTCGTACCGAACCTGGACACGATCGCAGACCACTTTGGCCAGGTCGAAGGCCGCCAAACGAATGTGGCCGTGCTCGTCGCGAGGCAATCCGGCCGAGGCGTTTTGCGGCAAGAGCTCTGCGAGGCCTTCGGCTAGAACCACCGTCCCGTAGTACTGATCGCGGCGCTCACGTTCGAGGATGATGTCCACGATACCGTCGACCAGGGCGGTGATGGAAAGCCGAAGCTCGACCGTTTTATCGCCCGTCACCTGATCGACGCGGGCTTCTTCGATGGCCATGTCTCCCTGCACGTCTTCAGTCGACACGACCATGCTCGCCTCGCCGGCGATCGCGACGCCATACGAAAGCCAGCCGGCTTTGCGGCCCATGGTTTCGACGATGAAGTAGCTGCTCGTCGCGATGCAGTCGGCCCGGAGGTTCAAGAGCTCTTTGGCCATGACGTCCACCGCCGTGAAGAAACCAAAGGTGAAGTCGATTCCCCGGTAGTCGTTGTCGATCGTCTTGGGCAAATGGACGATGCGAACGCGATTCTCTTCGGCGACGTGATGCCGCTGGTACTCGTAGAGATAGTTCGCGGTTTTGAGCGTGTCGTCGCCGCCGATCGAGATCAGTGCATCGACTTCGAGGTCGAAAAGCGCATGGTGAATCTTCGCGAGACGCTCTGTTTTCTGCGGGTCGAGGAGGTCCGAGGGAGTTTCGATCCCCGCCCCGGGATTGACGCGCGCCGTCCCGATGATGATGCCTCGGGTGTTGCGGATTCCCCGAATGTCGGCGGGCGCGAGCGGCCGGTAATGCTCCGAGGGGACCATTGGATGGCCGGAGGGATCGTAGTCCTGGAGATTGGTGTAGCCATGAAAGATGCCGAGCACTTCGATACCGGCCTCCAAGAACGACGTCGCCGCCGCAGCGATGACCGCGTTGGCCGCCGGGGCGGGGCCGCCCGAGAAAACGATCGCAACTCGGTTCACTCTCTTAGCCACGCCGGACTTTAGGCTCTGGAGCGCCGGATTGCCATCGTTGCCTGCAGGCGCTCTACTCGGTCCGAGCGAAATGCCCATCGACCACGACAGCTTGGGCTACCAAGCCCCTTCTACCGATTTCGAGTACAGCTGGCGCGACACCGTGCTCTATGCACTCGGCGTCGGCGCGTCGGCCGACGAAGAGTTGGATTATCTCTACGAAGGCCGGGGTCCGAAGGTGCTCCCGACCTTTGGTACGATTCCGACGTTTGCCGTGTTCGATGCCCTCGTCGATCGGCTTGGCTGCGACCGGCTCGGCATGGTGCATCACAGCCAGCAAACGGAGTTCTTCGCGCCGCTACCCCCGAGCGGCAGGCTTCGCATCACCGGTCGCGTGTCCGGCCTGTATGACCTGAAACGATTGGCGATGTCGGTCTTCGTGATCGAAGCATTCGATGAAACCGATGCGCTGATCGTGCGAGGCGAGGTCACGCTGGTACTGCGAAACGACGGCGGCTTCGGCGGCGCCCGGCCCCCGAAGGCCGAACGCGTCGCGCTGCCCGATCGAAAGCCGGACTTCGAATCTAGCGAAAAGGTCGCCCCGACGCAGGCCCTGCTCTACCGCTTGAACGGCGACCACAACCCGCTCCATGCCGACCCGGAGTTCGCGGCCGACGCTGGTTTCGACCAGCCGATTCTGCACGGGCTCTGCACCTACGGATACACCGGCCGCGCTGTTCTTCGCGGCGCTTGCGGCGGAGCTCCGAGCAAGCTCGCGATGCTTCGTGGGCAGTTCAGCAACCCCGTGTATCCGGGCGAGACGCTCATCGTACGCAGCTGGTGCGAAGCAGGGCGAGTGATCCTGGGCGTCAGCACCGCCGAACGTCCGGATCAGCTTTGTTTGAGCAACGCCTACGCAGTTCTGCGCTGAACCTGCACCGCGGTTTTTCTTCTTGCCGAACGACGAATCCACACACAGGATTCCTTGGTGGCGCGTATTTCGTTTCAATCCTGCTTGCCGATGCTCCTGCTTTGGGCAGCTGGCTGCACGGGTACGGCCCCCGCCGCAACCGAGGCGCCTCCGCCACCGGTGCACGCGGCGACGATCGAAGCCGAGAAGGTGACCCCAACCTCGGTCGCTACCGCGGAAATTCTGGCAAATCGGCATTCGAACATCCGCTCGGAGACCGCAGGGCGAGTCGTCGAGGTTCGCATCGAAGCCGGGGAGCGGGTCGAAGAGGGTCAAGTCTTGCTCCGCCTCGATGTCGGTCGACCAGCCTCCGCCGCACAGGCGGCCAACGCGGCGGTCGAGCAAGCCGAGGCCCGACTGACGCAGGCCGCGCGCGAGCTCGAGCGAACCCGAACGCTCGTTCGAACAGGAGGACTGCCGGAGCAACGGCTGGACGACGCCAAGGACGCGGTCCGTCTGGCGTCTGCAGCGCGTGATGCTGCGCGCGCGGAGGCTCGGCTCGCTCGACGAGGCGTCACCGATGCGGTGCTACGCGCTCCATTCGGCGGGACGGTGGTCGATCGAATGGTCGAGCTCGGTGAGTACTTGGCGCCCGGAAGCCCGATGCTCAGCCTCGCAGACACCAGCCTGTTGAAGGCCCGCGTTTTGCTCGACCCGCGAGAAGCAATCGACGTGGCCGTGGGCGCGCCGGCGACCATCTGGGTCTACGCACGCGCAGACGAGGTCTTCACCGGCAAGGTCGTGCGGGTCGGCGAAGTCATCGACCCGCGCACGCGCAGGCTTCCGGTCGAAATCGAGCTGGACGACCACGGCGGGCGGCTTCGGCCCGGGCTGGTTGCCAAATTCGAGGTCGTCACCGGCGAGCCCCAATTGGAGCTCCGAGTACCTTTAGACGGGGTTTTTGAGCGCTTTGGCAGCCAGCACCTGTACGTCATCGAGGACGGGATCGCCCGGCGCCGCGCCATCGAGCTCGGCTCGGTCGGTGCAGGTTTCGCCCAGGTCGTGCGGGGCGTCGA
>JABDJF010000748.1 GCA_013002645.1 Myxococcales bacterium | reverse complement strand
CGATTTCGCCGGCGCCACCGTTTCTATCGCTTCCTCGTCCTCGGCCGCGTACCGCCCGGCAAACTCTAGGAGCGCGTCGGCGGTCTTGAAGTAGGCCGCCAAGTCCTCGGCCATGGTCTGGCCCACGTGTCGAATCGCCAGGCCGTGGAGCACGCGCGCAAGTCCCCGCTGCTTGGCTTCCTCGAGACCGGCCTTCACGCGCTCTGCGCTCTTTCGCCCCATGCGGTCGAGCCCTGCGAGCCCGTCGACGTCGAGCCCAAACAAATCGTCGGGCGAACGAACGCCCAGCTTGTCGACGACCTGATCGACGAGAACCTCGCCCATCCCGTCGATGTCCATCGCGCCCCGACTCGCAAAGTGACGCAAGCGCTCGCGAATCTGGTCTGGGCAGGCCGGGTTGGGACAATAAACGAAAATCTCTTCGCTCACCGCCTCCGTTCCGCAAGTCGGGCACACCGTCGGCGGCACGAAACGCCTCGCCCCGCGCTTGCGCTTGCTCCTGTCGACCTCGACCACCTGGGGAATGATCTCCCCGGCTTTTTCGACCAGCACCGTGTCGCCAACGCGGACATCCTTCCGCTCGAGCTCGACGAAGTTGTGCAGCGAAGCTCGGCTGACGGTCGTCCCCGACACGAACACGGGATCGAGATGCGCGACCGGCGTGAGCTTGCCCGATTTGCCAACGGACACTTCGATCGCCAGCAGCTTGGTGGGCTTGCGTTCCGGAGCGAACTTGTACGCGATGCCCCAGTGGGGATGATGCCCCGTGGCTCCGAGCCGCGCATACACGCCGAGGTCATCGACCTTGATGACCATGCCATCGATGTCGTAGTTCAGGGTCTCTCGCCGCGCCTCGTAGTCGTCGCAATATCGCAGCGCCTCTTCGTCGGAATCGGTGCCAAACACCTCGCTGATGTAGACGTCGGCCCCGCGGTCGCCCAACCACTGCAGGGTCTCGTATTGCTTCGGCGGCAGCTTCACGCCTTCAGCCCACGCGACCTGATAGAAAAACGACCGAATCCCGGTCGCTTCGAGGCCCGTCGGGTCCTTGCGCTTCATCATTCCCGCGCAGCCGTTGCGCGGATTGATCAGCGGCTTTTCGAGCGTCGCATTGAAACGGGCGAATTCCTCGAGCGGCCAATAGAGCTCCCCGCGGATCTCGAGCTCGCCGCGACCAGCCCGCTCGAGCTTGATCGGCACCGTCCCGAGCTGCGCGACCTGCTTGGTAATCACGTCGCCTTTGCGGCCATCGCCTCGCGTCACCGCGCGCCTCAAGGCGCCGTCGACGTAAAGAACGGACACCGAAATCCCATCGACCTTCGGTTCGACTAGGACCGGGAGTGCGTCCACCTCGAGCTCACTCTTTCGTCTTCGAAACCATGCGGCGAGCTGATCCGAAATCGGCATCGGCGCTCCGCTGCTATCGCGCCGGTTCGGCGATAGTTTTTCGAGCGAGAGCATCGGTACCCGGTGCTCCACGGTTTCGAAGCCTGCGGTGTGGTCTTCCCCCGGCTGCGCATCGAGTCGTTCGGTCAGGTCGACGCCAAACGAATCGGCAAGCTCGCGGTAGCGCTCGACCAGGTCATCGAACGCCGAATCCGTGATCTCTGGCGCACCGGCCCGGTACGCGGCTTCGTGATAGCGAATCTGCTCGCTCAGCTGCTCCAGCTCGACCTCGTCCCGCGCTCGACCCGCCATCCCCAAACCTTGTCAGAATTAGCCCTCTTCTAAAGGAGATAGCGGTCTCCGACCCAGCCCGGAACTCACCTTTTCGGGTCATCTTGTGACATCGCGTCGCCTCTGAGGCAATTTGTTAAACAGGGGATGGACGGACAGGGGCAGCTTCTGCAGGACCGCGACGCGGAACTGAAGGCGCGCCGCGACCAAATGCGCGGCGAGCAGATGCGGCTTCGCTCGCTCGCCGCCCTGCACCACGTTCTCCCCGTCTTGGCGTTCATCTACGCCGCGGGCGCGGTGCTTTTTCTCTTGGCGCCGCCTTTCGTGCCCAACGGGCCGCACGTCTTGATCTGCACGGTGTCGGCGGCCCTGGCGCTCCTGGTTTGGACCAGCATCCGCGCGGACGATCCTCGCTTCGACACGCCGGCCTCGGTCGCCACCATCTTGATCGCCGCCGGCATGGGACTTGCCATGCTTGCCGTCAGTGGATCACTCAGCAACACGACGACGCTCGCGATCGCGATCATGGCCACGGCCGCAGTG
Organism: Myxococcales bacterium; assembly: GCA_013002645.1. GTDB lineage: Bacteria > Myxococcota_A > Polyangia > Polyangiales > Houyiibacteriaceae > SG8-38. Next base: position 2,976 of record JABDJF010000748.1, on the reverse strand, counting down.
ACTTACCGTTTCTCGATCTATGTCACGATGATTGTCGTAGCGCTTGTCGGATGGTTCCCGCTCGCATTTCAAGTCGAGAGCCGTGAAATCGGCATGGGGGCCCTTCAACTCGTGGCCGCCAGCACCGTGGGCGGCCTGTTCCTGTGGTCGCGCCGACAGCTGATGTTCGGCCTCTACGAACAGGCCGAACAAGCCGACGCGATGCGGCACTTCGCAACGGAGCAATCCCGCACCTTGGAGGGCGCGCGCGATGCGGCCCTGGCGTCCGCGCAGGCCAAGGGGCAATTCCTGGCCAACGTGAGCCACGAGGTTCGCACCCCCCTCAACGGGATCCTCGGCCTGCTTCAGCTCATCGACGCGCGCGCGCTACCGAAACCGCAGGACGAGTACCTAAACGAGGTCCACAAGTCGGGTCGCGCGCTCCTGGCGATCGTCAACGACTTGCTCGACCTATCGAAAATCGAAGCCGGCGAAATGCGCCTCGAATCCGTGCCATTCGACGTCGTGTCGATGACCGAGGAAATCGCGGTCAACTACGCCTCGGCGGCGCAGGCCAAGAGCATCGAGCTCATTAACCACGTCGGCCCAGAAGTCCCAGCCGAGGTCTGCGGCGACCCCCTTCGCCTGCGACAGGTGATCTCCAATCTTCTCAGCAACGCCCTCAAGTTCACCAAAGAGGGAGAGGTCGTCGTCGGCCTTCGCGTTCGGGACAAAGGCCCCTGGCACGTCGATCTCGAAGTCCGGGTCACCGACACCGGCGAAGGCATTCCCGACGCCCGGCTAGAAAGCATTTTTCGACCCTTCTCCCAGGCCGACGCGTCGACGACCCGCGAGCACGGCGGGACGGGGCTCGGGCTTCCGATCTGCCGCCAGCTCGTTGCCTTGATGGGAGGCGAGCTTCGGGTCGTGAGCACCGTCGGGCAGGGAAGCACATTCTTTTTCGAAGCGCGCTTCGAGCTCGAAGAGCGACTGAGCGAAGAGCTTCAGGCCGTCACCGAAGCGCTCCGCGGGATGAGGGTCTTGATTCTGGAGAGCAACAACCGCGCGCGCGAAACGCTGAGCGCGCAGCTCGAATCCTGGGGAATGAAACCCTGGGCGACGACGACATTCGACGGGGCACTCAGCACCCTGCGTGTGGCGGAGCGACCCAACGTCATGTTGATCGACCTGCGGAGCCTCGGCACCGATTGGCGAAGCCGGATCACCGAGCTCAACACAATCGCGGCCAGGGAGGGCATCTCGCTCGTCGCCATCTGCTCATACCGCCATGAAATCCCGGAGGTAACGGAAACTGGAATCGGCGTGCACGTCGAGAAGCCGATTCGACGGGCGAAAATCATCGCCGCCCTTCTGGAAACGCTGAACCGCGCGAGTGAGCCGGCGCCTTCGTCGGAGGAAGCACTGAGCGCATCCTTGCCTCCCGCGGTGCCCGTGGAGTTGGAGTCCAATGGCATGCGGCTACTCGTCGCTGAAGACAACATGATCAATCAGCGCGTGGTGGTCGCGCACCTACACGCGCTCGGATACGAGGTTGACGCGGTCAACGATGGCGTCGAGGCTCTCGAAGCTCTGAAAGACGAAGGCCATTGCTACGCGGCCGTCATCATGGACGGACAAATGCCGAGAATGGACGGCTATCAGGCCGCGCGCGAACAACGGTCGCGGGAGCTCTCGTCCGGCCGTCGTCGCGTTCCGATCATCGCACTGACGGCGCACGCGATGTCGGGCGACCGAAGCACCGCGCTTGCGGCCGGAATGGACGACTATCTGACCAAGCCTTTCACCCGGAACGAGCTCCAAAGAGTGCTGAACCGCTGGGCGGCGCGACCCGCTGCCAGCATTTCGGAGTTTCCCCCGAATGCGCTCGACACCACGATCACCGCTCAGCTCCTCGAGCTCGACGAAGAAGATCCCGGCTTCGTCTCCGAGGTCATCCAGAGCTTCTTTCACAACGCCGAGGAAAATGTCGCGCGTATGAAAGCAGCCGTCGAAAACGGAGACCTGAAGGCCTTGCACGTCGCCGCCCACTTGATTCGCGGCAGCAGCCAACAGCTGGGCGCAAGCAGGCTCGGCGCCACCAGCTCGATGATCGAAACCACCCAATCCATCGCGGAAGCGGCCGCATTGCTCGATGCCGTCGAAAGTGACCTCGACGGAGCCCGCGAAGCGCTCACGGCTCTGGCGAACCGAGCGCTCGACGCAGCGTCCTAGTCGGCGTCAGTTGTCCGCGTCGCCACAAAGATGGGCGGCATCGACGATCCAGCTATCGCGAATCGTGCGCTCGGGGACGCCGTCCACATGCTCGACCAGCCACTCGACGTCCGACGCTTCAAACCGGGCGATCTGATGGAAGTGGTAGATACCGAGTCGATTGAGCATGCGTTCGAGGCTCGGGTCGACGCCTTCGAGACGCTGTAAGTCGTCACGCGGCCCAAACGGCTGCACCATGACCCAGGCCGGCGGGCGCGATTGGCCGCTGCTTCGCGCCTCGAGCTCTGCGTCCCGGAGCCGGCCCTTCAAACGTTCGATGTCCTCGAGCATCCGCTCGTGAATTCCATGAAGCACCTCGAGCTCGGTTTGCAGCCGCATGCCGCGCGCCTCGGCTTGCCGCAGCGTCGTATTGGCCTCGTCTCGTTCTTGAACGGCCATGCGAAGCTCTTGACGCAGGCCGTCGGCCGACTCGCGCGCGATTGGCTGCTCCTCGAGCTCGACCACCGAAAGCCGTTCGTGCACTTCTTGCATCGCACGATTGCGCGCATCCAAAGTCGCCTCGAGTTGCCGCTTGGCGCGCTGCAGCGTCACGATCTGCTGCGTCAGGCCCCCTTGCTCTTTTTGAAGCCCTTCGATGCGTGCGCCCTCCGTGTTGAGGTCTGCGCGCGCCTCCTCCAGCTCGTACTCGAGCGTCTTGGCCCGCACTGGAGCGACCAGTCGCCCCCAGAAAACCTGCCCGAGCCAGAGCAAGAGCGCCCCGAGGGC
>JABDJF010000742.1 GCA_013002645.1 Myxococcales bacterium | reverse complement strand
CTTCTTCCCTTCGAGCGCCAAGTGGCCGATGAAGTTCATGATCTCCCGGCGGAAGTCGTCTTTGCGAGGTTCGGTGATGTCGATCTTCTCTTCGATCGAGCGCATCAGGCGTTCGTCCGGCTCTTCGTCCTTGCCGGTGTATTTGTTCTTCACTTTCTGCTTCATCAAGTAGGCACGAATGTTGTCGACGTAGTTCGCGGACAGCCGGCCAATCGCCTCCTCGTCCGCGCTGATCGCGCGCTGGACTTCGTTTTTGACGATTTCGTCGTACTCGGCCTTCACGACGCCGATTAGCTCACCGTACCGTTTGCGCTGGTCGTCTGCGACGGTGAGCGACGCGGCAAGGCCCTTTTCGAGCTCGTTCAGAACCATGAAGGGGTTGATGTACCCCTCGGTGCCTTCGCGCACGAGGGAGTTGCTGATCTTGTCCTGCACGTACCGAGGCGACATTCCCTCGAGGCCTTCACGATTCGCTTCTTTGCGAAGCTCCTTGACGTTGTCTTGCGTATAGCCTGGAAGAATCTTGCCGTCGTAGAGCTTCAGCTTTTGGAGCAATGCCAGTTGATGCTTCTTGGGCTCCTCGAGGCGCGTCAAGACGGCCCACATCGCTGCGACCTCCAGCGTGTGCGGGGCAACGTGCTTGCCTCGCAAACGAGCCGAGCTGAAATCTTTGCGGTAGATCTTGATCTCTTCGCTCATCTTGGTGATGTACGGAATGTCGATCTTGATCGTGCGGTCCCGAAGCGCCTCCATGAACTCGTTGTTGATGAGCTTTTTGTATTCTGCCTCGTTCGTGTGACCGATGATCACCTCGTCGATGTCGGTTTGCGCGAACTTCTTTGGCTTGATTTTGTGTTCTTGAGTCGCACCGAGCAGGTCGTAGAGGAAGGCGACGTCGAGCTTCAAGACCTCGACGAACTCGACCACGCCGCGGTTCGCGATGTTGAACTCGCCATCGAAGTTGAACGCCCGTGGATCCGAATCGGACCCATATTCTGCGATTTTTCGGTAATTGATATCGCCGGTGAGCTCCGTCGAATCCTGGTTCTTCTCATCCTTTGGCTGAAACGTGCCGATGCCCACCCGATCCTGCTCGCTCAAAATCAGGCGCTTCACGTTGATGTGATTCGCCATCACCTTGGACCAGTCGCCATCGTAGCGTTCGAGCAGGCTTCGGAAAATGAACCGACAAGCAGGGTTGAGCTCGCCGTGCACGCGGACGCGTCGACGATCATCGCCCAAGCGAAGCTCTTGGATCGCTTGATCGCGCCACTCGGCCGGGATCAGGCGAAGCGGCTCGTCGTGCATCGGGCATGGGAAGATGTCGTCGCCGCCCGCGAGCCCGGTTTGGTGAAGGTTGGTCCATTCATAGGTATAGAGCGCGCCTTCGGAAGTTCGTGAGTAGCGCTCGAGCCCCTTCTTCAGCAGCCGTGCGATCGTGCTCTTCGAGGAGCCGACCGGCCCGTGTAGCAAGATGATTCGCTTCTCCGGCCCATAGCCCTGCGCTGCAGCGTGCAGAACGTGCACCAGCCGCATCAAAGGGATGTCCAAGCCGAAGATCGCATCCTTTCCGTTTTCAATTGGGTCTTTGAAGAAAGGATAGCGAATCAACTTCTTCTTGTTGTCGATGTACTCCTCTTCGCCGTACGAGATCACCATGTCGTAAAGGCGCTGGAACGCGTTGCGCGTAACCTGAGGTTTGTCGCGGACGATCTGAAGGTAGTCTTCGAAGGCGCCTTCCCAGTGTAGATCATGGTAGCTTACGTAGTAATAAATAGCAGCGATCTGCTTGACCATTTCCCCCATTGCGAAGTCCTCCTTGTCGATCAGCGTATCACCAACCGCGATCCTTGTTAACTACCGAAGCCATGCAGCAATGCAGGTGGCTACGACGGCCGCGAACACGAACCACCTCAAGCCAGACACGGGTACTTTGAGCATGAGGCGAACGCCGAGCCGCGCGCCAACGATCGACGCGGCTGCCAAAACGATCGCCGGCGTCCAGGACACCAGGCCCGCCCATGCGAAAATTCCAAGTGAGACGGTGCCAAATGTGAGGGTAACGACTAACTTCAGCGCATTGCCGCCGATGAGATCGTGACGCAGCGTTCCAACGAGAACAGCGAGCAACAAGAAGCCCACCCCGGCCTGGATGAAACCCCCATAGAGCCCAGCCAAAAAAAGGCCGGCATAGGATCGCGGCGCATCTTGCGGATGGAGCGCCGGCCCTTCGCCGGGAATCAAGGTCCGCTTCCGAAATGCGATCAGCGCCGCCATGACCACCATGGTCGCAAGCATGATCGGCTTGAGCAGTTCCCTCGGAACCTCGGTCGCAAGCCAGGCGCCGAGGATTGCGCCCAACACCGCGGGGATCAGAATTGGGACAATCGAGCTCGTGTCGAGCTTGCCCTCGTGCCGAAGCGCCGTGGTGCCCGCGATGCTTTGCGTGACGACGCCGAGTCGATAGGTCCCATTGGCGACGTCCGCAGGGAGGCCGAGCGCTATCAATGCGGGCAGGACAATCATTCCGCCACCGCCCGCGATGACGTTCACGATCGTCGCAAGCACCCCAGCAGCCGCGAGGATCGCGAGGCTTTGGTAACTCAGCTCCTCGACCATGAACGTTCCGACTCTGCACTATACCGCGTTTTCGTTTCTAGGTACGGGGGGCGCCAAAGCGTGCTAGCGTTCGTCAGCGTGAAGAAGACCTACGTCTTGGATACCAATGTGGTCCTTCACGACCCGTTAGCGGTCTACAAATTCGAGGACAACGCGGTCGTCCTGCCGATTTTCGTCATCGAAGAGGTCGATAACTTCAAAAAGGAGCTCAGCGAGCTTGGGCAGAACGCTCGACACCTCTCGCGAATTCTCGACGAGCTTCGCAACCAAAACGGACGCACGCTCGATCAGGGCGTCTCGCTCGAAAGCACCGGTGGTGAGCTTCGCGTCGCCGTGCCGCCGCAGATGCCGAAACGGGCTCCGGGGCCCGGCGAGATGGACCGCTTCATCCTGCAGATGGCGCTCGACCTCCGGGACCAGCGGCCCGATCAGCCTCTCGTCTTCGTCACGATGGACACGAATCTCCGAATTCGCGCCGACGCGCTTGGACTCAAGGCGGAGACCTACGAGGGCGGCCGGGTTTCGATCGACGAGCTGTACTCGGGAGTGGTTACCGCGGATGTCGATCGCGCCCTCGTCGACCAGCTAGCCCAGCGCGAGCCCGTCGACGCCAGCCTGCTCGATGTCGAGCTCTACCCTCATGCTGGGCTCGTGCTTCGCGAGCGCAATCAGGAGAGGCACACCGCCCTCGGCCGCTACGATCCCAAGGAGGGCACCATCGTTCCGCTCCGAGTGGGGAGAGAGGGGGTGTGGCGTGTTCGGCCCCGAAACCTCGAGCAGTACTTCGCGCTCGACATGCTCCTTTCGCCGGACATCCATCTGCTCACCTTGATCGGCAAAGCCGGCACCGGAAAGACGTTGCTAGCCGTTGCGGCCGGGCTGCAGTCCGTGGTTCAGGACGGCGCGTATGGCCGGATGCTCGTCTCGCGGCCGATCTTTCCCATGGGCCGGGATGTCGGGTATTTGCCAGGGACGGTCGAAGAGAAGCTCAATCCCTGGATGCAACCGATCTTCGACAATCTAGAGTACATCTTCAGCAGCGGTCGCGGCCGAATGTCGGAGCACCGGAGCTACGAAGAGCTCCTCGCGTCTGGCGTCATCCAAATCGAGCCGCTCACATACATTCGCGGCCGCTCGCTACCAAACCAGTTCCTGGTCGTCGACGAGGCACAGAACCTAACCCCGCATCAGGTGAAAACGGTGATCACGCGATGTGGCGCCGACACGAAAATCATACTCACCGGCGACCCTTATCAAATCGACAATCCATACGTAGACTCTGCAAGCAACGGGCTCACCGTGGTCGCGCAGCGGTTTCAGGGCGAAAACATAGGCGCCCACGTGACCCTCTCGAAAGGTGAACGAAGTGAGCTCGCAGCGCGCGCGACCCAGCTTCTTTGAGCATCCGCGAGCCCGCCTTCGTGCGGAGCTCGATGTCGGGTTGCGCCGCCTGCACGCCGCGGCGCGACGTCTCCTCGGTGCGACCACCCACAGCGATCCGGTCGAACGAAATCGGCTCGTGCAATCGGTCACCAGGGGAGAGCACGTCAAGCCCCGATGGCAGTGGAAGCCCGTTGCGGTCGAACGAGGCCTTTGGCTCGAGCTCGCGCGCGCTCGCCTACTGGCCGCAGACTCGGAGGCCGCCGATCTGTATCTTGCCCGGCTCGAAGAGCTCGAAACAGAGCTCCTGATTCTCGAGAGCTTGGGCCGGAGTAAGCAGGTGCGCCCGATGGCCGCGCGGCTCTTCGGCACGGGGAGCGAGCGACTGTTCGCCGACGCAGAGCACAGCATTCTCGACGCGGCCCACGAGATTCTCGCCAATACGCCCGTCGAACGAGAGCCGAAGACGATCCCAGCCGCGTCGACCGATCGAAGCAACCTCCGCGACCTCATGCTGGCCTACGCCAAGCACGTCAGGCTCCACATCGCCGTGAAGGTCGACCCCGACTTGATCGCGAACGCCGCGGTCGGTGAACGCACGGTCTTCATTGCGGATCGGCTGTTCGGCGCACGCGAAGCGCAGCGCCTCGCAACGCACGAGGTCTACGGGCACTTGGTCTCGGCGTTCAACGGGAGAACGCAGCCCTTCGGCGTCTTCGCAGTCGGCACCGCAGGCTCTTATGGCGATCAAGAGGGTGTTGCGATCTATCTCGAAGAGCTCGCAGGCTTGCTCGACCCCTTCCGCCAAAGGACCTTGGCCGGCCGCCTGCTTGCAACCCACGCGATGCACGCCGGGGTCTCGTTCAGCGAC
>JABDJF010000730.1 GCA_013002645.1 Myxococcales bacterium | reverse complement strand
GCTGAGGGTGCTCCGTGGCTCGAACCCAGCGCCAGCACATCGTGCCCTCTTCATGCCCTACGGTGTCGATCCAGTTGTCGAAGCCCTTGTCCTGTGCGGCGACCACCACTCGGACGGAGCCATCGGGACGATACTTCGCCGTGTGCTTGTTCACGTGGACGGGGTAGTAGCGGTAATCCAGTGACTCCATCCAGCAATTGTTGAGTTGGAAGTTCCAATGCTCGCAGTCGGGTGGTGTGGCGTCGATCACCAGGGCCTCGTCGGGCGCAAGCTTCCAATAGCTGTGATAGTAAGCGATGTCGGGCACCCCACCCGCCATGTTCGAGACGTTCTGGTCGAATCGGGGCAACTGGTTGGTGTGCTTCTTGAAGCCTTCCGCCCAACTCGCGAAGAGCATCGCGGCGCCGGCCACGAGGCCAGCTGACTGGGTAAGCCCCTCCGCACAGCGGATCGGATCGAATGGCGTTGCCATTCCGTCCCCGCCGAGGCGTTCGATGTGGAGGTCCGCGATGGTTTCGTTTTCCCCATCCAAACGCGTCTGGCGGACGATCAGGGTGCCGGTGTCCTTCTCCATCGGCAGCCAATTTCCAGGTTGCTCCTTGGTGCTGAGGATGATCTCGAAGCTCCCGTCCGACGCGACGTCCAGGGTCGACGCTTCGAGGTACCCCGTCGGCGGCATGCCGCGGCCTTGCCCATAGTTCCCCTTCTGCGTGAAGAAGCCGAGATAGTGAACGGTCCCTCGGTTGCCCCAGATTCGATACTCGTGATCGCCACTGATCGCCGCGTTCTGGTAGTAGTTGTCGGGATGATCGGCGCCCATCTTCGCCGTTTCGTGCACCACCCGTTGGAGCACCGGCGCGAGCGGGTCGTTGTGCTCGACGAACGTTTGCAGCGCCGCGCGCGTGATCCGGCTCAGGTACCGGAAACCCTCCATCCGATTCAAGGGATCGCTCGGTGTGTTGGGCCCTAGCACGACGTTGCCAGCCATCTTGAGGGTGTCACAAAATTGGTTCCACACCGCTCCGTCGAGGATCTCTCGTTCTTGTTTGCTCAGCTCATCGCTCATTTGATTCCCTCAAAGCACGTCATGTTTGCCCAGAAGCGCTTCCGCCTTGCTCCAAAGCAGCGCGCCGTTCTCCGGATCCATCGAAGCTTCGGACGGTTCCTTGAACCGCATCATGTGCATGTACTCGCCGGTCTTCTCGCCCATTTCATCCGAAGACACGAGATAGTCGACCGGAATCGACGCCTTTTCGGGACTTTGGAAGAAGAGAGCCATGACGGGGCCGAGAACCGGCTTGAGCCAGTTGGGCGCCTCTCGCGCCATGTTGGAGTTGACAGCGCCCGGACAGAGCGCGTGGACACAGACGTCCGGATTTCCGCTACTGCCCCCAGGATTGAGACGCGTAGAAAGCTCGTGGAAGAAAGTCGTCAGGTGCAGCTTGCTCAGTCCGTAGTACTTCACTCCGTCGGTCACGCCGTATTCGATCGGCCGGCCGAACGCGTCGAAGTCGATGGGGATCGAGCTCCGGTGGGTCTCCGAGGAAATGAAGATCACCCGCGGTGGATCCTCGGCGCGAGAATTGTGACCGTAGACCGCATTCGGAATCACTCCGTCACGCAGCAATCGGCGGAGCACGACGAACTTGGCGAGGAAATTGACCGCGAACATCAGATCGAGACCGTGTTTGTTCGTGCGCGACGTGACCGGAACCACTCCTGCATTGAACACCGCGACGTCGAGCGTCACGTTGCGGTCCCGGAGCTCGTCGCAGAAGGCTGCCATCGAGTCGAAATCGCTGAGGTCGACGTGCATCATCTCGACGCTGCCGCCGCCGCTTTCGGCCCGAACCTCTTCACCCGCTTCCGGAATCCCGCTTCGGCAGGCCATGATCACGTGGGCGCCGCGCTTTGCGAGCCGAATCGCAATTCCCTTCCCCAAGCCGCTGTTGGCCCCGGTTACCAAACAGACGCGGCCGTCGAGCCGTACGCGATCCGGCAAGGGATCGACCTTCGCCTCTTTGCTTCGCTGGTCGAGCAAGGCGCTCACCACCGCACTCAGCGGGTTCGCATGAGTCCTATTGGCCATGGCCGTTGCACTTTAAAGAACTCGGTCCCACTGTCAACGCGCCTCTGTAATTGCCAAGTATTCGGCCACCACTGCCCCCAGGCCGACAAACATCGCGCGAGCCATTAGCGCATGTCCGATCGACACTTCGTCGATCCCAGGCAAGGTCAGAAACGTCGCTAGATTTTGCAAGTCGAGGTCGTGACCAGCATTGACCCCGAGCCCATGCCCCTTCGCGCGTTCGACCGCCGCGCGATACTGATCGAGGCTGCGACTCAATGCATCGCCTCCGCATTCGAAGGCGCGCGCGTAAGGCTCCGTGTAGATCTCGATGCGATCGGCGCCCAGCTCTGCCGCCCA
>JABDJF010000726.1 GCA_013002645.1 Myxococcales bacterium | reverse complement strand
CTGCCGCTAGAGATCTGCAAGCGCGGCCTGGCCCACGCCAAAAAGCTCAAGTGCGATCTCGTCATCTACGACACCGCGGGCCGCCTCGCGATCGATGAACGGCTGATGAAAGAGCTCGACGAGATTCGAACCGCGGTCGATCCCCAAAACGTGTTTCTCGTGGTCGACGCGATGATCGGCCAGGATTCGGTAAAGACGGCGAAGTCCTTCCACGGCCTGCTCGGATTGAGCGGCGTCATCCTCACCAAGCTCGATGGTGACGCCCGCGGCGGTGCTGCGATTTCAATCAAGAATGCCACGGGGACCGCCGTGAAGTTCGCCGGCACCGGCGAGACGCTCGACCGGCTCGAGGAGTTTCGCGCGGAGGGTATGGCGAGCCGCATTCTCGGCATGGGCGACGTCGTCGGCCTGATGAAAGACTTCGAGGACGTCGTCGACGAGAAGAAGGCTGAGCAGGACGCCAAGCGCATGCTTCGCGGGCAGTTTACGCTCGATGACTTCCTCGAGCAGCTTCAGACGCTGCAGAACATGGGCCCACTCCAGGACCTTCTGGATAAGGTCCCCTTCTTCGCCGACAGCATGCCAGAAGGCTTTCAAGTCGATGATCGCGAGATCGCTCAGATCAAGGCCATCGTCAGCTCGATGACACGGCAGGAACGAGCCGGAGCCGAGCTCTTCCAGAAGCAGCCCACGCGCCTGGTGCGTGTCGCCAAGGGCTCGGGCACGAGCGAGAAACTGGTCGCAGAGATCCTTCAGCGCTTCACCTTCATGAAGCAGATGATGGGCAGCATTGGTTCACAGGCAGGCATGCTCTCGAAGATCCCCGGCATGAAGCAAATGGCCGCGGCGAATCGACTTCGCGACGCGGTCAAGACGGGCGGCCTCGACGGAAACCCGATGATGGCGAACTTGGCCGATTCCTTGCTCGAGGCCGCGGTCGCCGAGCACGGCGGCGTTGGCCCAGGAGGTCCGCCTTCTCCGCGCCGCGCCATCGACAAGAACAAGAAGAAATCCAAGCGAAAGATGCAGAGAAAGTCGCGTCGCAAATCGCGGCGATGAGTCCGAGACTCATGCGCTCGACCCGCATCGTGGCCTCTGTCGTCCTCGTTTCGATGGCGGCGTGCACGAGCGACGTAGCGCCGGCGCCGCCCACTGAGCAGACGCCGGTCGCTACGGTGCCGAGGCTCGCCGTCGTCCAAACGATGCGGTCGCCACGCCTGGATGGTTCGCTCGACGACCCGGCTTGGGCCGTTGCGCAGGTCAGCGACCCATTCGTCGAAACTCGAAAAGGAGGCGTCGCCGGCATTCGGGCCTCCGCGAAGCTACTCTGGGATGCGCAGCACCTCTACGTCGGTGTCGACGTGAGCGACGCCTTGCTTCGCGCGAGCGATCGGAAGCATGACTCCCATCTGTGGAAACAAGACTGCGTCGAGCTGATGCTCGATCCCGATGGAAACGGAAAGGACTACTTCGAGATTCAAGTCTCACCGCGCGGCGTCGTCTTCGACACCCGCTACGATGCGCGACGCGTCCCGAAACCCTTCGGGCACCTCGACTGGGACAGCCGGATCCGGGTCGGCGTCTTGCCCCGCGGAGAGATCGACGATCGCGGTGCCGATACCGGATACGCGGTCGAGCTTGCGATCCCGTGGCATGCGTTCAGTCTCGATGGCAAACCTGTGCGACCGCCCGCGATCGGGGACGAATGGCGCGTAAATCTCTACGTCATGGACCTCGGCGAAACCCGGCAGCAGGCCGCCGCATGGTCCGTTTTGGGGACTGGCGATTTCCATGTGCCATCACGATTCGGTATCCTGGCGTTCGAGGGGCCAGCCGACGAGGAGGCTCACTAGCATCCCGCTCGACGGGATGATCGCCGCAAGATGCTCCGTACACGCCTCATCGCTGGTCGCACTTCGGGCTTGATTCTGAGCGCGGTCTTCGCGTCGATGATGATGCTGGCGAGCCAGGTCGAGGTCGTCCTCGAGCCGCTTCGCGTCGATCCGGCTCGCCCTGCGCCCGTCACGCTGCGCATTCCAAGCGGCTATCTACCCCCGGAGCTGAGCCCGCATCATCGCGGGATGCCCGAGCCGCTCGTCATTCGTCGGGGCGAGGTGGTGGCCGACCCTGGCGTTCAGCGGCTGGTTCGGGCATTCGAACGGGAACGCCGTCCACCGGAGCGGCGCACGCTATTGGGCGTCTGGATCAGTTATTTCCTCGTCGCGTACATTTTTCTCGCCTACTTGCGCCTGTTCACCGGTGGCCGAGGTGGCTTGCTGCGCACCCAGTCCGGTTTGCTCGTCTTGGTGGGAGCCACCTGCATGACCGCCAAGTTGCTGCTCTTGTTCAGCGGCTTCTCGCCGTTCGTCTTGCCGTTGGCGACGGTGCCCCTGTGGGCGGCGCTCTACTTCAACCGGGGGACCGCGACGGCGTCCGGCCTGGTCATCTCACTCGTCTGCGCATCGTTCGTGAACTTTTCAATGCCTGTGGTCGTGGTCTATCTTGCAACGACGCTCGGCGTCGTGGTCTTTTTCCACGACCGAAAGCACTCGACTCACGTGCTCGTCGCCGGCACGGCCGCAGGCCTTTTCGCTGCGCTGGTCTTGATCGTCGTCGCCCTGGCCGCCGGCAGCCCGATCGATGTCATTGGCGACCTGGCTAGGCTCAACCAGTCGGCGCTGCTCTCGGTGATCGCGGGAGGCATGATCTCCGGCATCCTCGCCTCGGCATTTCAGCGGCTCGCGACGACTGCGCTCGGTGTCGTCACGAGAAGTCGCCTTCAGGACCTCACCGACGTCGACCATCCACTGCTGCGCAAGATGTCGCGCGAGGCTCCAGGGTCCTGGCAACATGCCCGAGCCATGGCCAACCTCGCCGAGGGCGCAGCCGCCGCCATTGGCGCGGATGCCTTGCTGACCCGGGTCGGCGCCTACTACCACGACCTCGGCAAGACGATTCAGCCAAAGTACTACGTCGAGAACTTGGTTGCCGGAGAGCCTTCGCCGCACGGTGATTTGGAGCCCGAAGTGAGCGCAGACGCCATCATGGCTCATGTGGTGGAAGGCGCGCGCATCCTCCGGGAAGGCGGCATTCCCGAACCCGTGGTCGAGTTTGCCTATACGCACCATGGCACGAGCGTGATCGAATACTTCTGGCACAAATGCCTGGAGGAGGGGAACCCGAAGGGCCTCTCCGACGCGGCGTTTAGGTACCCCGGCATGCGGCCACGCACGAGAGAGACCGCCATTTTGATGCTGATCGACGCGATCGAAGCTGCGGCGCGCACGGTGGACGAACCAAGTCGCGAGAAGTTCGAGGCGATCGTGCAGCGGGTGATGAACGTCAAGTTACGCCAAGGCCAGCTCGATGTCTGCGGTTTGACGATGGAAGATCTCCGCGTGATTCAGAGCACGCTGACCGACACGCTCTGCAATGCTTACCACAACCGCATCAAGTATCCGTGGCAGGACAAAGAGGGCGATGGCGAAGCGGCGCTCCCCGTGCCGGGCATTGCAACCGAGCGGGATGTGGCGCGAGAGCGAAGCCGTGAGTCGACCTAGGGGCGCGTGGCTCATCGGCGTCTTGTGGCTGCTCGGCGGCTGCGACCAGTTGGGCAATCCGCCGCAATTTGCGACCGACCCAACCGAATGGGCGGACGGCAACGGCCGTATCGTCACCAGCACGCGCTCCTTTCGCGACGAGAAGACCATTCGGCGGCTCGCAGCTGAGGGCCTCGACAAATTCGACTACGCCGATTCGTCGATCGGGCCGGCCCAAACCCTGACGCTCGTCTCCGTCCAGCCAAAAAGCCTCAAGATGACCGGCCGCGCTCGCGTGACGCTCGTCACCACGTTTCGACTGGGCAGCGGTGCGCCCTTGATGCGACGATGGTCTGCACCGGCATCGTCGCGTCGCTGGAGCGCGGCGTTCGCCTTGCCCGAGCCTCCGCAGGGCGCAGTTACGTCCGTGGCGCCATGAGCCCCGATCGAGTCTCCCGTACGTCAGGGAACTCTTCGAGTGACCGTCCCTCGTCGCGGAACTCGTCGAGCGATTGCAGAAATCCGTGCGCAAGCTCAGGGTCGAACTGGGTCCCGCCGCAGCGATGAATTTCCGAGATGGCAATGTCGTGGTGGAGCGCCTTTCGATACGCGCGGTCACTCGTCATCGCATCGTAGGTGTCTGCGACGGCGATGATGCGTGCGATCAGCGGCACATCATTGCCCTGTAGCCCGAGCGGGTAGCCGAGCCCGTCCCAGCGCTCGTGGTGCAGATGGACGCCGG
>JABDJF010000715.1 GCA_013002645.1 Myxococcales bacterium | reverse complement strand
CAGTGGGGGTTGATGGGCACGAGGAACCTCCTTGTTGGAGGCTCGGCATTGCAACGGGAGTGCCATCGAGTTTCGTTTGGAAATTGGCGCGAATGCGAGGGCGCGGCGTGTCAGAGCCGAAACGCCGTCGTGTCCGGGGTGACGCGATCTTTGCCGCAGGAAGCGCGTGAAATCGCGCGGTTACGGGGGGGGGAGAGTGTCCCCTTTTCGAATGTGTTAGGGAAAGACCGCTGTGGGGCGTTTGGTGATCTTGGTTTGGGCCGTCGCGTTGGGATCTTCGTGCGGTCTCGATCTGCCGAATGGCGGGACTGGCGGGGCATCTGGGGAAGGCGGCACCGGCGGCAGTAGTGGCGTCGCAGGAACGGGCGGTGCGTGGAACCTGTGTGACTGGGTGACGTGCGACGACGGCGACCCCTGCACGGAGGACGAGTGCGTAGCGGAGACCGGCTGCTCGTTTACTGTGTTCGATGGACCGTGCGAAGACGGGAACTTCTGTACGGTGGGCGATTCATGCGTGGCCGGCACCTGCGCTTCGGGTGCGACGGCTAGCTGCGACGACCAGTCGAGCTGTACCTCTGATGTCTGTAACCCGCTGATTGGCTGCACCTACGCGAACCTGTGCGACATCCGCGCAAGATGCATTGCAGGGGCGTGTGAATGCATGGCTGGCTACGTAGGCGACGGCTACGAGTGCGGACAGGGACCAGCGCACTGCGGCGATGGTGCCTGTGGGGACACCGAAACCCATGTGACCTGCGCGGCAGACTGCAACTGCGACCTGGTCGTCATCGTCGAGGAGGCCCTGACCAAGGTTTTGGCGAATCGCCTCTTCACTTACCTAGACGACTTGGAGGCGGAAGGTCTTCGTGGAAGCGTTCAGCCTTGGACGCCCGGAACGGTGGAGGAGCTCAAGAGCTTCATCTTTGCCCAAGTCGACAAGTGCGGTGCACAAGGCGTGTTTCTAATCGGGAACATGCCGGCCGCCTGGTACGAACAAACGGCGTTTGACACGGACGAAGAGTTCCCGATCGACCTCTATCTACAGGACAGAGACGCGGTCTGGGGTGATGCCGACGGTGACGGCATCTACGACACGCACTCTGACCTCGAGCTGGACGTCTACTTGTCGAGGCTGCAGACGCTACCGGACCCCGAGGAGTGCGTGAGCTCGTCTAGCTTCCCAACGTGCCCGGCCAGCTACGACCCCGGCGCCGCGCTGTACGCATCGGAGGCTTGCATCGAGCACTGCCCATCGGGGTTCGTCGCGCAGAGTTGGACGCCCGCCGTCGAGTGCTGCGGAACGTTCTTCCTCAAGCGCTACTTCGATCGGCTTCACGAGTATCGGACCAGTGGTTCGTTGGTGAACGAATCAGCATTCGTGTTCACCGACGACTCTTGGTGGACTTGGGGGCGCCCGTTCGGCCTGGATTCAATCTATTCGACGGTAGATATCGTCACTGAGCTATCTGAGACCACGAGGGAGAAGTACGTGGAGATGCTGATCGGCGGAGGCGCGGAGTTCGTCTATCACTGGATCCACGCGACGCCGGACAACCTCCTGATCTACGTGGACGACACCTGTTACCCGATCCACCGGACGCAGATCGGCTGGAGCCCGCACCTTTCGCCAAGCCTGACGTACAACTTCGAGGCCTCGTTCGTGAACATGTTCAGCTGCGAAGCGGCTCGGTTCACGGTTCCCAACATAGGCATGGCGATGGCGTTTCAGACCGACTTCGGGCTGGCCATCCTGGGGTCCACGAAGAAGGGGGGCATCTGGAATCCAGACCTCCTCCACGCCAACCTGGCGCGAGGCCTACCCTGGGGCGAAGCCTATCGTCTTTGGTACAACAACACCGGCTACACGGACGACGAATGGCATCTCGGAATGGCGCTCTTGGGCGACCCGAGCCTGACGCTGACCGGCGACCGCACCGGGCTCATGAAGCTGGATCCCGAACGAGCACATAGCCCGGAGGACATCGAGGCCCTGCGGCAATCGATTATCGACAGACCGCAGCTCGAAGAGCTCGATACGTTCGAGGAGTACCGAGAAGCAAACCCACAGTTCTTCGACTGACTGGGATCAATCGAAGAAATGTGATCTTCGAAAGGTTTGCACTGCGGCGTTTGGCCCCATGAACGGAAGGTGGAAGACGAGCGCCAGGATCTATCGAGGCTGTTCAATCGGATCGAGCGCCCCGTCGTGTGCAGCCGGTGCGCGGACGAGGTTGCCGCGGGCCAAGCGGGCGCCGTGTCGATGCAGGAGTACGCCCGGCTGGACGTGGGTTTCTCGCCCGTCGGCCTTCAGGTCTGGTGTCGAAGACACAGCGTCAACGTGGTACATCTCGACTTCGGCGGTCATCGCCTTCCCGCCGACTTTCGATGCATCGAGCGGCCCGCGCCCGACGCAATCAGCTGAAGGTTCGAGATTCCTTGCCGGAAGGTCCCGAGATTCGCCGCGCCGCCGACAAGATCGCGGCCAAGCTGAGCGGCGAGGTAGTCGAAACCGTCTGGTTTGGTCTGGCCCGCCTCGAGCGATTCGCGCCACGCCGCGAGGGGCGTCGAATCGTCGGCCTCGAGACGCGTGGCAAAGCACTGCTGATTCACTTCGAGCACGGGCTGACTCTCTATTCGCACAACCAGCTGTACGGCCGCTGGTTCGTCCGCTCTCGGGAGAGCTACCCGAAGACCAATCGCTCGCTTCGCGTCGCCCTTCACACGGCCCAAGCCAGCGCACTGTTGTACAGCGCGTCCGAGATCGCGGTGTTGGACGAGCGCGGCCTCGGCGAGCATCCGTTCTTGAGGCGGATTGGCCCGGACCTGCTTAGTCACGACCTCAGCCCGCAGACGCTGGTCGCGCACCTGCGGGACAAGCGGTTCCGCAATCGCTCCCTGGGCGCCCTGTATCTCGATCAGAGCTTCGTCGCCGGCATTGGAAACTACCTGCGCTCCGAGATCCTCTACTTCGCTCGGGTCCACCCCAAGCAGCGGCCAAGCGACCTCAGCGCCGCCGAGCAACGAAAGCTCGCTGCCGAGACTCTCACCGTGGGCCGACGCGCTTACGAGCTCGGCGGCATCACGAACACGCCGTGTCGTGTCGCGCAGCTCAAGAAGAAGGGCCTCAGGCGACGGAACTACCGGCACGCTGTCTTCGGTCGCGGCGGAAAGCCCTGCTATCGATGTCGTACCGAGGTTCAGAAGCTGAGCATCGCCTCCCGGCGCCTCTACCTGTGCCCAAGCTGTCAAGGGATTTGACGGATCAGGACCACTCGGTACATCCCTCCGAGGATGCTCGGCTCGTCGCGCGCGACTTCGCACGGAAACCCCGAGAGGATGTCGCCGAGACGCCGGTTGAGGTCGGTGCCGAGGCGCGTCGAGACGAGATTCGCAAGCCTCCTTCCCCAGGTCGGCTCGGTGCCGTCGGGCAGGAACTTGTCGAAGATCACGATGCGGCCTCCCGGTCGCAGCACGCGGATCGCTTCCGACATGCAGAGGGCAGGGTCGGGAACGACGCTCAAGATCAGATTCAGAATGACGGCGTCGAAGGCTCGGTCGTCGAGTGGGAGCGCTTGGGCATCGCCGACGCGTAGCTCGATGTCGCATCCCTCGATCGGGAGCTTCTTTTTTGCACGGTCGAGCATGGCTTCGCTCAGGTCTACGCCGATGCCATTCACGCCTTTCGGAAGGTGAAGCAGATCCGCGCCGGTCCCGACGCCGACGAGGCACAGTCGTTCGCCGGCCTTCAGACCGAGCTGCTCCATGGCCCTACGGCGCCCTTGCTGGAAGAGCCGCCCGAGCACTGCGTCGTAGACCGGGGCCCAAAGCCGGTACACGAACCGATTTCGCTGATTGTTCATGAAGGGCCCATTGAATGGAAGCGCCAGCGGCGCTAGTCGGCGTAGAAGAAGGTCGCGGCCACCTGGGACCCGAAGTCGAGGAGGGCGACCTGAGCCTCGTCGAGGTACTCGTGAAGCCCCGCCGTGACGACACGCTCCGGGGAGCGTGAGGTTAGCTCCTTCAGGGTTTCGAGAGAGTCGCGGGGAAACGAGATGTCCCGGAGGTCCTCGTTCGTCAGCAGCTCGTCGAGGGTAGCCTCGATGTTGCTCACGCAGTGCGTGAGGGAACGCGGGAAACGCGGACTCAGAAGGATGAAGCCGGCCACGGTGGTGGGCGTCATCCGGGCTGGGAACACGCGCCGATAGCCGTGATAGGCGGAAACCGATCGGAGCAAGGCATTCCACTGCGCAATGTCGACCGGCGAGCCCACGTCCTGCCAAGCGGGCAGGAGCGCGTGGTACTTGATGTCGACGAGACGGGTGATCTGATCGGCGAGCTCGGTGAAGACGCCCAGGCGATAGAACGACCAAACCTGGTCGCGGTAGAGGGTGCCGGTGACGATGCCGGAATGAAGCTGGACGCCTTCCTTGATTCGCCCGCAGAGCCGGGAGAGCTCGGAGAGGTGTAGGTTTCGCGCCGTCAACGAAGCGACCAAGTTGTAGGACACGTTGAGCTGCGCCCAGGTCTCGAGGCTGATCAGGTGGCGGATGCTTCGGGCGTTCTCCCGCGCGGCCCGCACGGAATAGATGATCGAGTTCGGGTTCTCCGCATCGATGATGTAGAAGCGCACGACGTTTTCGGAAGTGGCCTCCTTGTAGCGTTCGAAGAAAGCCTCTTCGTCACGATGGAGCTTGAGGATGGGGAGCCAGTCGTTGGCGCCTTGCACGTCGCGCGCGAAGGTCTCGTTGACGTCGAGGATGCGCGCGAGGTTCTCAGCGCGCTCCGCATAGCGCGCCATCCAGTAGCTGTTCTCAGCGAATCTCGAGAGGAGACTACTCAAGGACCCAGGTATCCTTCGTGCCGCCGCCTTGCGACGAGTTGACGACGAGAGAGCCCTTGCGAAGCGCAACGCGCGTGAGGCCGCCCGGCAGAACCCAGCTCTCCTTCCCGGTGACGATGTAGGGGCGCAGATCGACGTGCCGAGGCTCGATGGAGCCGTCGATCAGGGTCGGACAAACCGAGAGGTCGATAACCGGCTGGCTGATGTAGTTCGCCGGGTCCTGTTCGACGCGCGCTCGGCATTCCTCGAGCTCGGCGCGTGTGGCCTTCGGGCCGACCACGATGCCGTAGCCGCCTGATTCTCCGACCGGCTTCACGACGAGCTCGTCCAGATGGGCGAGCGTGTAGGCCAAACCCTCCGGCTCGCGGCAGAGGTGCGTGTCGACGTTTTGCAGAATGGGTTCTTCGTCCAGGTAGTATCGGACGATGCGCGGCATGTAAGCATAGACCGCTTTGTCGTCGGCAACGCCCGTGCCCACGGCGTTGGCGAGCGAGACGCGACCGGCTCGGTAGGCGCGAAAGAGGCCGCGCACGCCGAGCATGCTTTTGGGATTGAACTGCTCGGGATCGAGGAAGGCGTCGTCGACTCGCCGGTAAATCACGTCCACGGGGCGCAGGCCGCCTGTGGTCTTCATGAAGACACGGTCGTCCTCGACCACGAGGTCTCGGCCCTCGACGAGCGGGACGCCCATCTCTCGCGCCAGGAACACGTGCTCGAAGTAGGCTGAGTTGAACACGCCCGGCGACATGAGAACGACTTTGGGATCAGCTGCGCTGGCTGGGGCGATCTCGGCGAGCGCCGCCTGTAAATGCATGCCGTAGTTGGAGACCTGCCGGAGCCCCACGTTGCCAGTGAGGTCAGGAAACGACCGCATCATCAGATGTCGGTTCTCGACGACGTAAGAAACCCCTGAAGGCGTTCGCGCGTTGTCTTCGAGCACGCGGAACGCACCCTGCCCGTCGCGCACGAGGTCGATGCCGCAGATGCTGACGTACGTGCCGTGCGGAAGGTCGAGCCCCTTCATCTCGGGGCGGAAGTTGGCGTTTCGGACGACCAGCTCGGCGGGCACCGTGCCGTCGTTCAAGATGTGCTGGTCGTGATAGATGTCGTGGAGGAAGCGATTGAGCGCAGCGACGCGTTGAACGCAGCCGCGCTCGATGTGCGACCAATCGTCGCGCGAAAGAACTCGAGGAATCACGTCGAAAGGGAGCACTCGGTCGATCGCATCGCGGTCGCTGTAGACGGTGAACGTGATGCCGAGGTTGTAGAGCTCGCGGTCGCAAGACTGTGCGCGCCGCTGAAGGGTCGGGACCTTCATGGTGCGCATCCGATCGCGGATCGAGTCGGTGTGCGAGGCCGGGTGGGCGCTGCCGCCGAACATCTCGCAGAAGAATTCTTCGCGATCGTAGTTGGCGAAAAGCCCTTTGGAACGGTCGGTCAACGGCCCTCTGTGCGCGATTCGTAGGGGTGTTGGGCTTTGGGGTCAACCCGGGTCAGCTTGCCCAAGAGCTCGCGGTCTCGTGGGGGCAGCGAATCCGCTGTCCGTTTGAATGGAGCGAGTCAGGCACCTTCGAATGCCTCTTTGAGGCGGCGTTCGATGCTTTTGTGGAGACGGTCTGGGTCGATCCCAGCTGCTTTGGCAAGCATGCCAAGCTTGAGCTCGACTCGGACGTCGGAGTCGGTGATGTCGATCGCGCCCTTTACGCCCGTGCCTTTGAGATCGGCGTGACTGCCGGACCACGTCGCGCTCACTCCGTACTTCTTCATCATGTCCTCGAAGCTGCCCAATTTTTGCTTGGCGTCGTCGAGACTGACTGTGTGGTTTTGGGTAACCCGAACGTCGGCCATGGTAACCTCCTCGCACCGTTCTAGAACGGTGCTTTTAGCAACTCGAGACGGGCGGCAAGTCGAAGATGTTAGCGCCCTCGCTTTGCTTTTACCACCTGCTTGACGCCGAGCACGACCGCATCTTTGAGGTCCAAGGGGAGCGCCCGGCGAATGTTGCCGAGCGTTTCGGCGCGCAGCCGCTTCTTGGACAAGGCATGCGCTGCGGAATCGAGCTCCAAGAGCGCCGCAGCCTTGTCTCGCGCTGCATCGAGCAACTGTTCGGCAGGTACGAGCGCATCGATGAAACCAGCTTGCAGCGCCTGCTCCGGGGAGAACTGTTCGGACAAAGTCACCGCACGCTCTCGAGCCGCTGGGGTCAAGCGCAATCGAAGCACCTCGCACGCAACACGCGGCATCGGAAGGCCAATCGCCACTTCGTTCGCCACGTAGGTGTAGGGGCCCGGCACGCCGAAACGGTAGTCGCCGGACAACAGCATGAACACACCCATCGCATACACGTGGCCGGGCGAGGCGACGATGACGGGCGTCGGAAACGACAGCAGGCGTGCGGTCAGCGCGTAGCCCGCACGCAACATCTTGACGGCCTGCACACCGCCCGACTTCATCACCTTGAGGTCAAACCCCGCGGACAACACCCCTTCTCGCCCGGTGATCACCACGGCCGCGTTCTCGCGTTCGACGCGCTCGAGCGCCGCGTAGATCTCGTCGAACATGGCGGGCGACAGCGCGTTGCGCTTGCCGTCGTCCATCGTGAGCGTCGCGACCGAATGGTCGATATCCAAGGTCACCAGGGATCCAGTCATGCGGGGACGCATAGCACGTGGCTACAGACTTCGTCGACGGCGCAGGTAACATCGAGCTCTGCGCAACTCGCTTTTTGGGCTGTAGGTTTGCAACTTCCGGCGCAGGGACTATCACTCGAGGAAAGCAGGTCTCAGCAGATGAACGGCAAGACGGTTCTCACCACTGGCATCTCGGGCTTCATTGCGAATCACTGCGCCGTTGAGCTCTTGAATGCCGGCTACCGGGTGCGTGGAACGCTCCGGTCTCTCGGCCGCGCGGAGCAAGTG
>JABDJF010000702.1 GCA_013002645.1 Myxococcales bacterium | reverse complement strand
GTCGTGTGGGGGTGGTGGGGCGGGACAAACAGCCGCCGAAGGCTTCCGGGCGGGGCGGTGTAACCAAACCAAACCAGCTCTCAGTTCCAGCAACCACCCCCCACCACACCCGCGGCAGCACCAGCTCAAAATGCGTTTTCGCGGTACGCCTCCCAACCCACCGAAATGCTGCAAGTTAAAAGGGGGGAGCGTGTCCCCGAAGCAGCGTCAGCGCCCGCGCCTTTGCCAACGGGGCCAGAGGGTGGCCACCAGCAACAGCGCTGGGATGGCGAGGAGTTGGGACGTGCTGAGGCCGAGAAACTCGCCGCGTTCGTCCGCGCGCAAGAGCTCCAGGAGGAAGCGCAGAACCGCGTAGAGCCCGATGAAGGTCAGCATCAACTGGCCGTCGAAACGTCTCCTCGGTCGAAGCCAAAAGAGCAGAAAGCCGGTGATGGCGAGGCAGCCGAACGCTTCGTAGAGCTGCGTCGGGTGGACCGGAAGCGAGGCCAGATGTGGCGCCTCCAGTAATCCTGCGCGCCACTGCGATTCGCTTGCGGGCGAGAATGGTGGAAAGCTCAGGCCGATTGGTCCGTCGGTGTTCACGCCGAAGCAGCAGCCGCCCAAAAAACAGCCCAGCCGCCCGAACACCAGCCCGAGCGAAATCCCTATCGCGGCGATGTCCATCCCGCGGTAGAGCGGAACGCCCTCTCTTTTCAAAAACCATATGCCGAACGCCGCCGCAGCGATGAGGCCGCCGTAATAGGTCAGGCCACCTCTCCAGAATGCGGCCCAGGCGAAGCAGTCGCGTGCGGACGGTCGGCACAGCCCAAGGGCGGCGTTCCAGATCCCTTCGGCTCGCGCGCACTGCGCCGCCGTGATCTCCCAGGCAACCTTGCTCGGGTCGGTGCACAGATGCACGTAGTCCCAGAAGTAGCCATCGACGAACACGTGCAACATGCGAGCGCCAAGTACCCCGAGAATCACCGAGAAAAGGCCTAGGTCGATGAAAGTGTCGGGATTGAGCCCGTCTTTGCGTGCGAGGCGGGCCGCCAGCCAGGTCGCCACGGCGAATCCGATCAGCAGGAACGTGAAGTACGCCGGGATCGGCTCCCCGAAGATCTCCGCGAGCGTCGGGCGCATTCAGATGAACTCTACCACGCCGGCTCAGCTCGCCGGCGCCTCTGCGCGCTTGGCCGCCCCCCGCTTCTCGCGCCGCCCGTCCATGAAGCCTTCGATGAGAATTAGCGCGACGCCGATTGTGATCCAAGCATCGGCGACGTTGAAGGTGGGGTACGCCCAGCGGTCATCGAGGTGGAACCTGACGAAATCGACGACGTAGCCGAGTTTGACTCGGTCGACGAAGTTCCCGATCGCGCCGGCGACGATCAAGGGAACACTGACGGCGAAAAGCCTGCCGCCA
This sequence comes from Myxococcales bacterium, assembly GCA_013002645.1. GTDB lineage: Bacteria > Myxococcota_A > Polyangia > Polyangiales > Houyiibacteriaceae > SG8-38. The sequence goes on along the minus strand of JABDJF010000702.1, from coordinate 890 downwards.
CGTCCGGTCACGAACATCCAAAGGAGGAGTACGACGGCGCCCGCCGCGGCGACGTAAAAGACGCCCTTGCGGACCGCGCTCGGCATGTCGCGCATGAACCCGAACGCGGCACCGCAGTTCTCGGCGTACCGAAACTCCAGCAGACCGTCGATCAGGACCACGGGCTGGCGCTGACGCCGCTGTGCCTCGGTCCGCCCGTATTCATTGGGCTCGCAGACCGGGTCCGAGGCCCGAGAAGACGGTTCAGAAAGCCGCTCCAGCGCCCACTGCTTGGTGCCCAGGTCCATGGCGGTCAGGACGCCGATCGCGGCGAGGCACAAGACCAGCGCCTTTGTGGAGCGTGATGTGCGAGTCACGGCGGCCGACTGTAACAGTTGGGCCCATGCCGTCAAACCGATCCTTCTCGAGCTAAAAGAGCCACAATTACAGACTTTTACAAGATTGTGATACAAGCGGGATTGCGTATGTATCACATTGTGTTACAGAAGGCGCATGAGCGACGAGGAAGAGAACAAGGGCCGCAAGGGCGGCCGGAAAGAACGGGTGCTCAATACCCGGGTGCCCGCGGTTCTCGAGCAGGAGCTGAAGCGGGTTGCCAACGCCTGGCGCGTCCCGGTTTCCAACGTGGTGCGGGCGCTGCTCGAGGAAGCGCTCGACACCATCGACGTCGTGGGGGCCAAGGCCGAGGGTGAGCTTCGCGAAGTGGCCGAGCTGCTCGCGTCCGAGCGCCACCGTCTTCGGCGCAAATCCTCCGAGCAGTTGCGCAAGATTCCGGGTGGCGGCGAACCGGGGCCTGGTGAAGCCGAGGTTGCGCCCGTGCCCGCGCCCAGGTTCGACCCGCTCGCCGGCGCCGTCGGGGTCACCCCGATCATCCTGGTCCACGACGCCGT